>JAICEO010000162.1 GCA_025924135.1 Nitrososphaeraceae archaeon
TCTTACTAAAATAGATAATTTAGATCCTTTAAATTAATGTTTATTCTTTTTTCTTATATGTTTATAGGTTTACTTATAGGTCGATTTCAACCTTTACATCTAGGTCATATTGAAGCCATAAAATTTGCATTGCGGCAGATCTCAACATTGATAATCGTCGTTGGCAGTGCCCAGATAAGTTATGAACTAAGAAACCCCTTTACAGCCGGTGAAAGGATTAAAATGATTAGAAATACCTTAATTCATATTGACGAAATTGATGTCCGAACTATCCTTATTATTCCAGTACCTGATACAAATATTCATGCATTATGGACTCATAATCTTGACTTATTAGTTCCATCCTATGATGTTATTTTTACAAATGATCCATTCACAATAGCTTTATTTCAGGAAAGACAAAAAAAAATTGTTCAACCTTTATTATTTGAAAGACAAAAATTTTCAGGAACCAGAATTAGAGAAAATATAATTAAAAAAGAAAATTGGAAAGATTTAGTTCATTTTGAAACTGCAAAAGTAATAGAAGAAATAAATGGTATAGAGAGATTAAATCTTCTATGGAAAAAATATAATGACAGCATCAATAATCAATAATTGTATTAATAATATTATTTGATAGAATTAAATTATAATTATATGCTAAGTTATAGTTATGTCGACTAATGATGATCTTCAATCCCTTCTTAATGATATTAAGGTAGGTGATATAGTTAATGTAGTTTTAAATAATAGTTCTATTATCTCAGGGAGACTTATGCCAAGATATGAGTCTAGTGAAAGGGATCATATAGTAATTAAATTGCCTAATGGTTATAATGTAGGTATATTGTTAAACAGGATAAAATTTATCAACAAAGTTTCTTCATTTTCTAGCAAAACGGACGAATTACCAAAAAAGAACCTATACAATTCTGGCTCTTTAAAACCCCAACATAAAAATGATAATGATCTTTCACAAATTTCTAATTTACCGAAAATAGCTCTAATTAGTACAGGTGGAACCATTGCTAGTAAAATAGATTATCGAACAGGAGGTGTCACATCTGTCTTATCAGCTAAAGATCTATATACTTCTATTCCTGAACTTTCTCTTTATGCTTCAATTGATACTGAAATTTTATTTAATGAATATAGTGAAAATATTGGTCCAATGCAATGGCACTTAATATCTAGTAAAATAATAGAGAAGATTAATTCTGGAAACTATGATGGTATAATAATTTCTCATGGTACTGATACAATGGGCTATACTGCTGCTGCATTAAGTTTCGCGTTACAAGATCTTCCTATTCCTGTTATACTAGTTGGTGCACAAAGATCTTCTGATCGACCTTCTTCTGATGCGTCTTCTAATCTTATTGCATCAGTTATTTTTGCAACTCAATTGGATTATTCTGGAGTATTTGTGGCTATGCATGGAAGCATATCTGACAAAGAAATATATTGTCATATAGGTACAAGAGTAAGGAAAAATCATACAAGTAAACGCGATGCATTCAAATCAATAGATATTTCTCCAATTGCAATTGTACAAGACGATCTGGTCATAATACAAAAAATTCCTTCACATATAATTTTACATAAAAAGAAAAATAGAAACAAAATAAATAAAAAATTTAATATAATATCAAAAACTAAATTTGATGATAGGGTTTTTCTATTAAAATATTACCCAGGATTTAATCCAATATTAATAGAAAATGTGCAAAAATTAGGATACAAAGTAATAATTATAGAGGGAACAGGTTTAGGTCATATTAATAAAAATTGTTTTTCGTATTTAAAAGAAGCAATAGCGTCTGGAATGTTAGTTTTTATGACCTCTCAGTGTATATGGGGTAGAACAAACCTAAATGTCTATGATACAGGTAGAGATCTACAAAAGATTGGTATAATACCATTATCTAATATGCTTTCTGAAACCGCCATGGTAAAAGCTATGTGGCTTTTAGCAAATTATAATGATTTAGATTATATCAGAAATAAAATGCAGGAAAATATTTCAAATGAGATTACTTGTATAACTCCGATTGTAGAGGAATAAATTTCTAATAGTTCAAATTATACAATTTTATCAATGAATCATGAAACTATTGATATGAATGAAATAATTTTAAAAGTTGGTTTTGAAATTCATCAACAATTATCTACTAAAAACAAATTATTTTGCAACTGTAAATGTTTGGAAGCGGAAAATTATGATTATATTTTTTTAAGAAAATTGCGCCCTGCCCATAGTGAGTTAGGGTCATACGATCGAGCGAGTATCTTTGAATTTACAAAAATGCGTACGATCAAATATCATTCTTCCTATCTTTCAAGCTGTTTGGTTGAAGCAGATGAAGAACCACCGCATGAAATAAATAGAGATGCTATGGACACTGCATTGATAATCTCTCTTGCTCTTAATTCTAACATTATTGATGAGATAAATGTTATGAGAAAAATAGTAATTGACGGATCAAATACCTCTGGATTTCAAAGAACAATGTTAATTTCTTATGGTGGTCATTTACAAGTTGATGGAAAAAAAATAGGAGTACAGACTATTTGTTTAGAAGAAGATTCTGGGAAGTTATTATCAGATGATGGAAAGTTTAGAGAATATGGACTCGATAGACTTGGAATTCCACTAATTGAAATTGCTCTTGAACCTGTTACTGGAACCCCAACAGAAATAGTAAAAATAGCTCTTACTTTAGGAAGGCTTTTGAGGACAACTAAACGTGTAGCTAGAGGACTAGGAAGTATTAGACAAGACGTAAACATATCCGTTAATAATGGAAAAGGTATTGTAGAAATAAAAGGAGTTCAGAGACTTGATCAACTAATAAAAGTAATAGAATATGAAACTACTAGGCAACATGGTTTAATTTTAATTGCTGAAAAAATGAATAGAGAAAGAAAATCAAATGATATAATAATTGGAGATAAAATTATGGATATCACTAACATTTTTATGGATTCATCATCTAAAATAGTACAAAAAGTAATTTCTAACAAAGAGAATATTTTCATGGCTATCCGTGTTAAAGGTTTTAAAGGATTATTTGGATTTGAACCTTATCCAGATATACGAATAGGTAAAGAATTAGGAGAACTAGTAAGATTTTATGGATTCGGAGGCTTATTTCATTCAGATGAGCTACCTAATTATGGTATAACAGATATAGAAGTTAGAAAGGTTAATGAAATATTGGATATCGATATCTCCAAAGATGGTTTTATTATTCTTGGTGGACCTAGAGAAAAAATGTCAATCGCAATAAGTGCAGTATGTGATAGACTCAATAATGTTAGCTCAGGGGTTCCATCAGAAACTAGAGCAGCTAGGATTGATGGAAAAACAATATACAGTAGACCAAAACCAGGATCAGCACGAATGTATCCAGAAACAGACATAGCTCCATTTAAAATAACAGATGATCTTCTTGTTCCTCTAAAAGAAAAAGTTCCGAAATCTTGGAATGAAACAATTTCATACTTAGCAAAGAAATATCAATTAAATAAAAATTTAGCTGAAAAAATTTTTGATTCTAACTATTTTGAAATATTTGAAGTACTTAGTGGTTTAACTAAAATCTCTCCATCATTTATAGCATCAAAACTCACTGAAGATATTTTAAACTTCGAAAGACAAGGTTATGATTCTAGTATATTAAATAATAATATTCTTTTAGATATTTTTAAAAGACTGAATGATGGTCTTATTGCTAAAGAATCAATTAATTTAATTTTCGAAAAGTTGATGAGTAAGACAACAAAAAATGTTGATGAATCAATTAGGGTTCTTGGGATAAAATCAATTAGTGATGAAGAACTTGAAAAAATTATTGATAAAATTATAGAAGATAATATTTTGATTGTACAAGAAAAGAGAA
>JAICEO010000163.1 GCA_025924135.1 Nitrososphaeraceae archaeon
ATTATTTAATGCGTGTAGAATTATGAAAGACAATAGAATAGGATGTGTTATAGTAGTAGAAGAATCTAATAATAACAATCCTGTTGGAATAATAACAGAAAGAGATATCATCTATAATTTATCATCCCCAGATACTAATTTACAAAGCCCCGTAAATGAGATAATGAGTAAACCTATAGTCACTCTTCAAGAAACACAGTCTTTAATAGATGCATTAAATACTATGCAAAAAAATAATTTTCGCAGGCTTCCTACTACCAATAAGGAAGGAAAATTAGTAGGAATAGTTACGGACAAAGATATATTTAAAATAATTACCAACAATAAAGAATTGTTATCTGATCTTTACACCAATAAGAATTTTCAATTTTCTACCTCTACATTAGAAGAATATAGAGGGCATCTTTTTGAAAATTTGTTTCGACCAGGAGTATCCTAGAAAGAATTGTGGAACTAAATTATCTAAAGTAAATTAAAAATAGAATCTGAAACTGACTATAGCAGTCCTATCTATCTTTAATTAGAATTAGAAGGCACGTAAAATTTCAATCTTAATTTTTTTTAAGGCTTCCCCCCCAGGTAGATAGGATTTTGGTTCATTTGCGAAATACAAAATGAATGTGACAAAATTAGTTCACCTTTTTTAACGGTATAATAATAACTAAATCTAGACGCATAGAGTACATGTATATATTTACAGAGATATAACGGTGATAAACGTTCCAAAAGTTGTCACTTTATAGATATGCTTATATTTTATTTCTTTCAAAAGTTTGTTATGGCTAATAAATATATTCTTATTATATTGCCAATAGTTTTAGCTTTTACAATACATTTTGCATTAACGGAAACATTTGCCCAACTAGGCAATATGGCTACCTTACAAAATATTGATGCCACTTATGCAGTAAGCATAGTTCCTGGTGCTGCTCAAAAAGAGAACACATATCATTACTATCCTCCAAACATTGCAGTTCCGACCGGTACTACTATAGCTTGGTTTAATAATGACTTTGGACAACCCCATACCGTAACCAGTGGACAACCCGGAGCTGCAGATAAAGGTTCTGTCTTTAATTCAGGTATTATGCCAGCTACGGCTAATTCATTCTTTCAATTCACCTTCTTGCAACCTGGTGAATATCTATATCATTGTATTATCCATCCATGGAGGGTAGCTGCTGTATCTGCAAGTGACGCATATTTCACAGGTGGGGGCTTTAAAATTGATATAGGGTCAGGAGCAGTATGGGATATTTCAACTCATCCAAGAGTGTTACTAGATATCTCCCCACAGACCATACCATTAGATAAAACTACTCCAATTACCTATAATGTAACTATAAATGATGGTCAAAATAATCAAACATTATTCTCTGACCTATACACTACTGCTGGTAACTCCCTTCCACTAGAGTTAATTTCTGGCATGGGCAATAAAACTCATTCCTATGGACCAGATTTTAGCAGCACTGGAGCTTATCATGTCCAATCAGATTTTAAAAACAGTTCTTCCTATCCAATAAGTGTAGAAATAGTATCAGTTGATAGTAAACCAGTAGAAAATCCAATACAAGTATTATTCGATTTAAAAACTAAGTCTTGACTTTACTATTCAATAATTATTTTTTCCTTCAATTCACAAGTTTTTTTCTTAACTAGAGAACATACATCATTAGAGATAGTAATCAAAATATGTTTTGCTAATAATAATTCGAATCTTATAATATAAAATTTAATAACTAAAACAATACAATATAAACTCAATAATGATAAAAAAATTATAGTCTTGCAATTCAGCTCATACGGTTAAAGTCTAGAATAGAATATTTTTGTTTAACATGAAAAAGTATTAAGATGATACATTCAAAAATGTATAGACTTTAAGAATTGTTATATACTCTTTATTTCAAATCAAAGTATTGAGCTTTGAGTCTATTTCTCCGGCAAAATTGGCATTAATCTTTGGTATCGCTGCAGTTGTAATAATATTCGCATTATTAGGTTCATCCGCAAAAAATCTATTCAGTGGGAGCATTACAGATGAGGCAAAAGTAATCCTTAAGCAAGGAAATGATTGCATAGTGGAAGGAGCGGATAACATTCCTAGAACAATAACAGATTGTTCTTATGATTTAAATGATACAGTTTTGATCACTTATAAAGCACAACAACCAGCAATTGAAAAACATGAAATTAAGCAATAATTTATACAATAATATTAATTTACAACTAAGTGAATAAATGACAAATCGTTATTGGTATTGGAATTAATTAATAATATAATTGATTGTATCCATATTTCACTATATATTGTCTAACTGAACCAAATAGAAATCCTTTTTAAACAACGTATAAAGGCAAATGAATTTTTTCGATTCATTATAAAATAACAAAAGTTTTGCTAAAATAATAAGCGTCTATTTAATATTTGGTATTATAGATATACATTTGTATATTGAGAGTGATTCTACGAGAATTATATTTATTATTTTATTATTCATGTTTTTCTCTCTTTTTATGGATGTGTATTGTCATATCCCTTACTATACTTTCCTTTGTTGATAACAATCAATTTTATGTTTTTGCTCATATTAATGGAAGTAAAATACAAGAACTAGCAGATAATAATAATGGTATTAAAATCCTGTTTACTTATGAACCAGAAAAACCTATTATTGATACTTTTACAAAACTTTCCTTTAGCGTTCAAGATTTAGAAGGAAATCATATTAAAAATGTAAAAGCATCAGTCACAGTAACAAATGGACAACGACTTTTCAAGTTTCAAAATATAACTTCCATAAATGGAGATTTCTATGTAGAATATATTTTTCCTGATGATGGAACTCATCAAGTAATTACAAGAATTGATACAAAAACTACCATAATTCCAGCATCATTTAGTGTATTTGTTCCTCACCAATCTCCTCCCAATATACTGAATCCATTTCCTCTTTCACCGGATGGAAAATACAGTTTAGATATAATAGTAAGTATTATACTTGCAATAACAATTCCGATTGTAGCCGTCATATCATTAATTATTATAATTAAAAAGCACTGAAGACATTCGAATTCTAATTATATTTTTTAACAACGTATAATCAAGGTAATATTTCCCTATATTTGTGATAACAAAATTGAGTCAAAATTAGTTGGGTATTCTCCTTTTTCCATTATCAGGAATAAGATTCCTAGTTTTAGGAAAACTTTCAAGTATAATATAGTTTCGTTATTATAATAAAAATATGGTAAAAATAATAATATTACAAACAAAAATATCTTTTTTGGATGTTAATTAAATATAGTTGAACAGAAATATACAAACAAACAATTGTCAGAAGTTGAAACTGCATTCATAATTCTTTCAAAAGATTATGATCAATTATTTAATGTAATAGATGAATTTATCTCTAGTAAAGGATATAGAACTAAAAAAAATGGAATTCAAATAATAGATGATACATACTTTGATACAGAAGATGAGATTTTAAAAAAAAATGAAATTGCATTACGTATTAGAATTATTGATGAACAAGTTTATAAAATTACTTTGAAAATATTACAAAATACTACCGAAAATTATTCTGAAAGAATAGAGATAGAAGATATTTATTCAACAAAAATGCTCAATCAAATAATTTTAAAAATAAATTCATATCTCAATTTAAACATCTGTAATCTTCCATTAAAATCTTATAATAATGATCCTAAACTAAATTTAATAAATTTAGGTTTTAAAAAAATTCTAAATAAACAAACCCAGAGAAAAATTTTCAATGCCGTCAACAAAAGTTCTAATCAAGAAGAATTTGAATTTGTGTTTGATACCACTACATACATCTTTGATAATAGTAATATA
>JAICEO010000164.1 GCA_025924135.1 Nitrososphaeraceae archaeon
ATGACTCGTCTATGTCTTTTTCTTCTAATAGAGTACTCAAAATAAATTTTACCGTTGGCAAGGTTATGAGATCAATATCTATTCCAAGCCCAGGTTGTGTTAACATGTCCTTTACATCTCTTCCGTAATTTTTGATATAATTTTTATCTATAATTTGTGGCTTCTGAAATATTGTTTCATCACCATATTTTTTATATATACATCTATAACATATAGATTTTTTATGTGGATCAATCCTTATCATTATTCCACCTGTAATTTTTTCAAAGGCACCTGCAAATATAATTGGTATATTTCTTTTGTAACCAAATTCATTAATTGATTCATTCATGATAGTGTCTCCTGTAGCAGAAACTATAAGGTCTACTTTAGATAACAAAGAATCAAAAAAATCTTCTATGTTTTTATTCTCTCTAGAAAAAGGTTTTTCAACTGTATTAATCTTAATTGTAGGAATTCGGTCTAGAATATAATCTTTAACCGCTAATGTTTTGTATCGTCCTACATCCTTCAAGGAACAAATATGTCTAACAATATTGTGATCCATTATAACATCACCATCTATTAGCGTTAAATTTCCTATTCCACTCTTAGCTAGATGTAACGCTATTAATGAACCACCAGAACCTAGACCTATTATAGCAACATTTTTTTTATTAATTATTGCTAAGGGATATTCAGGAGTAACAATTCTAAGGTATAAATTTGAATAGTCCTGTATGATAACAAATATTTCATATAAATTATTACTATTGTCTTTAACAAAATTTTTTACGGAACCTTCTTCTTTAAATTCTTTTAAAGATATATCAAATTGTGGAAGGTTTGATATATTAAAAGTTAATTTTGACCTAGATAATATAATATGACCTAGACTAGGTAACCTTTTATATTGTCTCTTGTTGTTGATAATTTTATCAATTCTTTGTATTTGATATGTTGATTCATCAATGATAGATCCATAAACAGAAAATAGGAATTTTTCATCATTTTTAAATTTTGTTTCTATTAATGTTCCTTTAACTTGTGGAAATATCACAAGAATTATAGTTTTTGTATTTATTCTATCCTTGTTTAATATTAATTTATGGTTTTCTCTAATTGACATTTTTAGCTTTCGCGTTATGTATATTGAATACAGACAAAGATTTTAAAGTGCTAAATATAATATTTACAATTTTTAATCTATTTTTAAAGTCATTATTTTCTTGCTTATCATCTGAATGTAAAAGTATCTTAATATAATATTGTGATTTATTAAATATATTTTTTATTTTAGGTAATAATTCTACTATATTGAAAAAAATATCTGAAAATGGAATTTCTTCAACTATTCTCGTAAATTTATGATCTAAAGTAACTCCAATGCTAATCTTATCGGCCATAGATATATTGAGATCTGGAAACTTAATAAAAACAGAATAGACAATTTTATTTTTTGACATGGACTCACTATTATGTAGATCGTAAATTTCCTCATAACATAATTTATAATTTTTTAATTGATTTGATTGCGAATGGATAAATGTTTTACCTGTATGAACTTCTATATTTTTCGATAGATTGTCAATGAAGTTTCTAATGTTTAATCTTTTTCTTTTAAAAATATTATTTAATTCGCGTATATTAACTATCCTCTGAATTTGAATATCTTTTTTTCTAAATTCATCTTCATCAAAATAATAATTAGTTGCTATTAAATTATAGTCATTATTATAAAAGTCTATAATTAAGGACAAATAATTTCGTTTATGGCTATTCTGTATAAGAAATAACTCAGCTTGTTTATCATCACCATTACTTGGGCCTCCATATCCCAAATGTTTATGCCAATTTCCCAGATAAGCAAGATTATTTTTTTCCATTTGTTTCGTAATATTTATTGCAAAATCCTCATCCATTTCGAAATAGATTTGTGTTCTTTTTGCATTAGTTGATAAATGTATTGTTTTTAAGATTATGATATATTCTCCTATTATCTTACCAAAAAGTAATCCACCTGTTTCAACATTTTCGTGTCTATTACTTTCTTCTACTATACCATTAATTGTATCTTCTGCTATGATTACTTTTTTATGAATCATAAAAATGTTTTATATTAGGGATAGTTACTTTTCCAGTTTCTACATCAACCATATTATCTTCTTCTTTTCTTCTAATAACTACCTCTGCGGCTTTATTTTTTATATTTTCTAAACCTTCAAACACATGTTTCAAATCTCTAGGCATTATCAATATATAGTAATAAGATGTATTTTTACTTTTTTACTACTTATAAGCTCGAAAATCTCTTTGAGACCCGCTATCGGTATTACTCCCGATGGACCCGTAGTTTTCTCGGATTCACTATACCATGAAAATTTTGATTATATTGATTGAATATGCTTGATTCTGGTCTAATAAGCTTTCTTTCAATATCTTTTTATTATCACTTAGTAAGATGATATAAATGCAAAATAATGATGATGAAAATAAAATAAATGAAAATATCAATGTTGTTGGTGTAAAAGTTTTAGAACAAAATGGGATTAATGTAAATGAAGTAATAAAACTATTAGTATATAATGCTTCGGTAGAATTTACAGCCTATTACTATTTTACTAATTTAAGAATGCATTGTACAGGACAAGATGGAGAGAGCCTGAAAGGAATTATAGAAGATGCGAGGTTAGAAGATTTAAGTCATTTTGAATCATGTTTGTCTAGAATTTACGAATTAGGAGGAATACTGCCTATTGATGCACAAGAGTTCATAAGAATGTCTGGATGTGAATTTCTTCAATTGCCGTCACCGAAAAGAACAAATTTAAAAGAAATATTAAAAAAGTGTTTAAAAGCAGAGCAGGGAGCTATAGTAAATTGGAATAGATTATGTAACCTAACTATTGGTAAAGATCCTGCAACTTATGACATAGCTAAGGATATTTTAAAAGAAGAAATTGAGCATGAGTCGTGGTTCTTAGAATTATTATATGAAAGACCTTCAGGACATATGAGAAGAAAATATTCTGGTGAGAGACCGCATACACACAAACATTCGAGATCATTAAATATATAATATAATAAAATGTAGAAAATAGATACTATACCATAATTAAATTTTATTTAACTTATAATAATAAAAAATTTAAATATAGTGAAAATGTTGTCTAATGGTTTAATAGTTATATGAACATATAAAAATGGGTTCTTTCATTTAAAGTCATTTCTCAAAGAATATTGGAGTTTAGAATTTATTATTCTGGATAGGCTTTTGATCGAAGAAAGAACTTTAACAATTCTTCAAATGACATGGCTGGATGGCTTTCCACATTGCAGTAATCAAGTATTCACCCTTGAATTATCCAATAGTTCATTAAATATTGTATCAGTAGAATGAGATACAGATTTAACTGAATGGACACATTAAGTTACTTTTTTGATGATCCTATTAAAATTATCGTCTTGTTATTGTACTTATCATCTTATTTAGATATTTAATTGAGTTTAGATCCATAATTTCATTTGCTTTAAATTAATCATCTTAATTTCTTCCTAACATTTCTATTACTTTTTGTGCTGCAACAAATGACGATGCAGGATTCTGACCTGTAATCAACTTTCCATCAGTTACAATAAAGGGTTTGAAATTTTCAGCTTTTTCAAATTTCCCACCTAATTCTTTCATACGATCTTCTAACAAAAATGGAACTACTTTCTCCAGATGTACAGCAATTTCTTCACTGTCTGTAAATCCTGTTACCTTTTTACCTTTCAATATTGAGTTTCCATCTTTATCTGTAGCCTGTAATAATCCTGCTGGGGCATGACATACAGCACTAACAAATTTTCCACCAAAATAAAAATCTTCAA
>JAICEO010000165.1 GCA_025924135.1 Nitrososphaeraceae archaeon
AAGGACTCAAAATATTTTCATCAATATTTAAATTTAGGTTAAATGACTCCAAGTTTTGTTCCATTGTTTTGCCAGTAACTGTTAATGTATTTCCATTTATGAGCCCATTTTTTAATAGTGTTTTTAATACAATTGGCACTCCACCGATTTTGTCCAAATCTACCATAACATATAATCCTCCCGGTCTCATATTCACAATATGAGGAGTACGTTTTCGTATTCGCTCGAAATCCTTTAAAATTAATTTTATTCCCATTTCTTTAGCTATTGCTAATAGATGTAATACTGCATTTGTAGATCCGCCTAATGCATTTGCAATAGTTATTGCATTTTCAAATGCTTCGAAAGTCATTATGTCTTTTGGGCTAATATCATTTTCTATAAGAGTTGCAATAGTCTTTCCTGTTTCATAACACATTTCATTTCTCTTTTCGCTCTCTGCTGGAGGAGAAGCACTACCGGGCAACGACATACCTAAAGCTTCACTAATAGATGCCATAGTATTTGCAGTATACATTCCACCACAAGAGCCCGCAGATGGACAAGCAACATTTTCTAGTTGAATTAGTTCTTCTATACTGATTTTGCCTGTGTCAAACGAACCAACAGCTTCATAAACATCTTGTATTGTTACATCCTTATTGTGCCAATTTCCAGGCATTATTGTCCCTCCATAAACAAAAATTGACGGTAAATTTAATCTAGCCATACCAATTAAAGTACCTGGCAAGCTCTTGTCACAACCTGAAATTCCTACTAAACCATCATATTGATGTGCCCTCATCATAATTTCTATCGAATCTGCTATTATTTCTCTACTAACTAAAGATGCTTTCATACCCTCGTGCCCCATAGCTATACCGTCAGATACTGCTATCGCAGTAAACTCTCTTGGAGTACAATTCACATCCAATACTCCCTTCTTTGCGAATTGTGCAAGTTTACCTAAATGTATATTACATGGCGTGGCTTCATTGCAAGTAGAAGATATACCAATAATAGGTTGTTCCAAATCCTTGTCTTTTAATCCCATTGCTTTATACATCGCTCTGTGAGGTGCCCTAGATGGGCCTACAACAGTTTTTCTACTAGGTAATTCCATTTAATAAGAATACAAATGCATTATTTTAATAGTCTTTCCTAATTATATAAGATACAAGATTAAATATTGTTTATTCTATAGTAGCTGTAATTTTTAACGTATCAATTCCTTCAAACTTAAAGATAGTCTCACACATTCCACATTCAGCACTTCCATTAGTCAAATCAGCAACAGATATTTCCTCATTATGGTATTCGCATTTAGGACAGTCAAATGAAAAAAGTACATTAAAATTTTCTATCTCAATAGTTTCTGCCATTATGTAAGAAATAGGAGGAAATAGTTATATTTAAAATTGGCTATAATTTTTTATACTTATAGAAATCTGTATTCAGAATCCCAAGAAATAAAAGTAATATTAGTAATGATAGAGAAAGCCATTATGATTAACAACAAGGATAATTATCATTGTATTTTCTGTTCAATAATTAATGGAACTAGTGAAGGAATAACGGTTTATTATAACAACCATTTTTTAGTATTGATGGATAAATATCCAATTAGTAATGGACATACACTGGTGATTCCAAAGAAGCATTATGATAATTTACTTTCAATGCCTCATGAAGAGGTAGGAAAATTATATTCTCTTGTTAGTATTATAGCTAAAGCAGTAGTTTCAGCAGTTTCTGCAGATGGATTTAATATAGGACAAAATAATGGAAAATCAGCAAATCAAATTATTCCTCATGTACATGTTCATATTATTCCTAGATTTAAAAATGATAATTCTTATGGGAAATGGCCTACCAGATATATTGCAAAAGAAGATGAATTACATGAGTTCTCTAAAAAGATAAAAAACCAATTAAATGTATTGTCTATTATAGATTAGTTAAGTATAACTTATTATTCTTGGTTTTTATTTATCTCAAAGAAAATTTAATTGTCTTTATTACTGTAATTATCTTTATCAAATAAATATATACATTAAATCTAGTCTATTTTGATTTAATTTCTTGAATTCCTCCCATATAGCTTTGCAAAATCTCTGGAATCATTACTCCATTCGTTGTCTGATAGTTTTCTAAAATTGCTACTAGCGTTCTTTGAACTGCTACAAGTGTACTATTTAATGTATAGACTAATTTAGTCTCTTCATTTGATTTATCTCTAAACCTGATTCTTAATCTTCTAGCCTGATAATCAATGCAATTTGAACATGAAACTATCTCTCGATAATTTTTCTGTGCTGGTATCCATGCTTCAATATCATATGTCTTAGATGATATTTTGCCTAAATCAGCAGAACATAATAGAACTACTCTATATGGTATTCCGAGTTTTTTATAAAATTCTTCTGCAATGTTTAGCATTCTTTCATGTTCTTGCCAAGAATTTTCTGGTCTAGAATAGACAAATTGTTCTACCTTATCAAAATGGTGAACCCTGAAAATCCCTTTCATATCTTTTCCATGAGCACCTGCTTCTTTTCTAAAACATGGACTAAATCCTGCATATCTTATAGGTAATTGGGAGCCTTCTAATATTTCATCCATGTGCATTGCAGCCATAGCATGTTCAGAAGTTCCAATCAGAAAGAGATCTTCATCTTGAATTTTATATATTACATCTTTAAAATCTTCTAAAATTACTGCTCCTTCCATTGCATTTTTTGTGATCATATATGGTGGTTGTAACAAAGTATATCCTTTCTCAGAAACAAAATCAAGAGCGAAACTTATTATTGCATGATTTAGTTTTACTAAATCATTTTTTAAAAAATAAAATCGTGATCCCGATATCTTTGCAGCTTTTTCAATGTCAATTAAGTTCACGCTTTCCCCGATGTCAATATGGTTCCTTATTGTATAATCAAATTTTTTGATTGTTCCGTGAGTTCTAATTATGACATTATTTGTTGGGTCTTTTCCAACTGGAACAGAATCATGTACATAATTTGGAAGCAACATTATCAAATTATAAAATTTTGAATTATTATCAGAGATATTTTCTTCTAGTAATTTAATTCTCTTTCCGATATCTTCCATTTGCTTAATATAAGTCGAAATATCCTCATTTTTCTTTTTTTTCATAGCTATTATATTAGCAATATTATTTTTTTTGTGTCTCTCTAATTGTAGACTTGCTATTAGTTCTCGACGTTTTTTATCTAGGTTTATTAAGTCATTTAAAGGGAATTTTAAATTTCTTTTATCTAACATTTCTATAATTTTGTCTAAATTATCTCTTAGATCTTTTGGATCAATCATACTGTATCACTTGTTTAGCAAGAGAAATATGATATAGTATCTCATTGATCGTATTTATCATAGTATCAATTTTAGTAGAAGATGTATTAATCATCAATGATTTATTATTTATTGACATTTCCATAGAAAGTTCTTTTGGAAAATTGATATTATCAGGCAATAAAGTATTTAGGATTGCATCTCTTTCCTTTACTTCTGTAAACTCTATTTCAATATTAACTAATATTCTACAATTATGATGATGATTCTCTTTCATATGTTGAAACTCCTTTTCTTATGATCGATATGAATTCTTCAATTTTTGAATAAGATACTTTTAGTGTATATATATTAGGAATATTCCTATCAACATGAGATATAATATCTGGGAATTGTTTTAATATGGAATCAATGTCAAATTTTAAGTCACAATTATTACCCTTTATACTATAAAATTTATAATTATTATCATTTGATAAAGTTCTTAAAAAAAACCATTTTTTTCTAAAAGTTATTGATTCACTT
>JAICEO010000166.1 GCA_025924135.1 Nitrososphaeraceae archaeon
TCATATGGCAGTGATACTAACTTGGGATCCTAATGATAAATTACCTGCATTCCCACCACAAGTTCCTATAGTCCAACATCCTGATATGGTCAATAAATCATCAACTCCTGAAACTCATATTGGAACTTATAATCAGACATTAGATTACTAAAGAAAAAAACAAAAATCAGAAAAAAATAACCCTTATTTTTTTATTAGAACAACCTAATTTTTTTCGCAAACTTGTATATAGTTGAATATGATATTTTATCCATTTATTTTAACTTGATTTAATTTTTAACAGATAATATTTTTAAAACGTTCAAGAATTATGGTAATATCTTTAAGGATTTTAAGATTTTATTGGTTCAAATTATGGTATAAAATAATTGATTAGCTGATTGAATTGAAAATTAAATAAGAACAAAGAAAGGATTTGTAATAAATTTAATTCGTTTAAATATTGCTTTGTTATGCAAATATCTAAACACAAATACTATTTCCATGATATTTGGTTTATATTATATTATTATATGATTTTGGTATTGTAATATCAAGAGATCATTACCTGTCAGAAATTGTTTACATAAAAAAGCATTATAATCAAATTTATGAAAAATATATTATTGTATAAATGATGGTCATAACTTGTTATTTCTCCGTCATAATACTCAGTTACAAAATAAATAATAATAAGATTATTAAAAATCATAACTTTATAGATATCCTTATATCGTAATCACTTTTATAAATAATTGAAATGACTACTAAGCATATCCTTTTAATATTGCCAATAGTATTAGCTTTAACAATACACATATCCAATACGGAAATCTTTGCTCAAACAGGAAGTATGGGGAATGTACCTGAAGTAAACCCTGACTATGCAGTGAACATAGTCCCTGGTGCATCTCTCAAAGAAACTCCATTTCATTATTATCCTCCAAAAATTGCAATTCCTACAGACACTGTAGTGTCTTGGCTTAATCTAGATGTAGGACAACCCCACACAGTAACCAGTGGACTACCAGGCGCTGCAGATAAAGGTTCGGTATTTAATTCAGGTGTTATGCCAGCCTTCCCTGTGCGAAGCTTTGAATTTACCTTCTCCCAACCTGGTGAAGTTCTATATCACTGTATTATCCATCCATGGAGAGTTGCCTCTGTATCTGTAAGCGATGCATCATTTAGTGGTGCAAGTTTTGAGATAGGTTTAGGCTCAGGTGCTACATGGAACATTTCGAGTACCCCACGAGTATTAATGGATATTAGTCCCAAGACAGTGCCATTAGATAAAGTTACTCCAATTACATATAATGTAACTATAAATGATGGTGGAAATAATCAAACATTATTCTCTGAACTATTCACTACAGGTGGTGAATCCCTTCCACTAGAGTTAGTTTCTGGCATGGGCAATGAAACTAGTTCCTATGGACCAGATTTTAGCACAACTGGGGCTTACCATGTCCAATCAGATTTTAAACAGGGTACTTCTTATCCTATAAGTGTAGAAATAGTATCAGTTGACGGTAAACCAGTAGAATTTCCAATAAGAGCTTCATTCTCATTGAAGACTAGTTCTTAATTTTTTCCCATTTATTTATTTTTTTTCTTAAATCTATAATAACTAATTCAAATAATCATTATTATTTGCTATAATTACTTTTCAAAATAATAATTGTAATGATGATATTAATTATGATTATCAAAACAGATTTTATTTATCCAAATATCTTTTAATCTTCTCGTTAGAATTAAGCTATTCTTTAAAAAATATTGCCAAAGAATTTTCAGTTACAATGGATTGACAATCTTTTTTAAGCGTTGATTTTAATAATGTTTCTAGAAAAGATTTTAAAAACAAAGAACCTTTTCTTCCAAAGTCATGATGAATACTAAATGTATAATTATTATTTTCTATATCTTTCGCATAATCATATCGTCCATATCCACAATGTCCAAAATACATTTTGATAAAATTTACTATATTTTCCGAATCTATCTTTTTCCATTTAAATAGAATAAACTCTTTAGGGGCTTTTTGTCCTATTGTAGTAGCTAATTCTATTATTTGTTTATCATCCAATGAATCTAATACATATTTAAAAGCGTCTTTGCTCATTGAAACCATTCCAAATCTTTCAGCATATCTTTGCCATTCTATATATTCTCCAAATATCTGATTGGCCAATGTGTTTAGACTAACCTTTTTTTCTTGAGTTTCCTCTCTTAATTTTTTAAGGTAATCTTCATCTATTCTAAAAGATATAGTAGATGATTTTTTACTCTTTATAGGAATGATATTTTTTGTTATATCATCTTTATATTTTATTTTCATTTTTTTGCAGATCGCTGCATTGTAAACACCTTAGTTAAATAAAATATTTGTTAAACTTAGATAGGAGCAATATGTCAGATTCTAATAATCAAAGATTAAATCAAAATCCTTCAGAAACCTCATTTTCAATTTCAGCTGAAGATCTAAAATCAAAGCTAGATAGTCAACGACCTTTAATGTTGTTTGATATAGGTCAACGAGAACGCTATGAAAAAAAGCATATTCCAGGATCATCATATGCAGTATGCAATGAAGAATCAAAGAAGAGGATAATGCCCAAACTTCCAAAAGATGTTGAAATTATACTTGTAGCTGAGAACGATGAGTATACTAAACAAATGGCAGAAATGATGCATCAAATTGGATTAAAAGTAAGATATCTGCTAGGAGGCATACAGGCATGGAAATGGGATTTTGCTGGAGAAAAATTTGATACCATAACCAGTAAAAATATTTCGGCTATTGAACTTAAAGTGTCTCTTGATAAAAGATTAGGCAATAATGATGGCTTATTCTTGCTTGATGTAAGAGAACCTAATGAGTATGCTGAATGGCACATAGAGAATAGTGTAAATATACCTTTAGGAGAATTAGCAAAGGAAGAGACATTAAATCACATTCCAAAAGCAAAAGAAATTATAACAATTTGTCCCCATGGAAATAGGGCTACTGACGGAAAATATTTGCTACAAAGATATGGATATAATGTGAAGGTTTTAGAAGGTGGATTGATAGCATGGAGTACAGAAATTGAACAAGCACATCGAGAATTTCAAATTGCTGGTTCCAAAGTTAACCTAGTGCAGCTTAGAAGAATTGGAAAAGGATGTATGTCCTATATAATTGAATCAAATAAAGAGATAGCAGTAATAGATCCGGTATTTCCAATTGATAATTATATACATACAGCAAATAAATTTAATGCAACTATAACTAAAATATATGATACTCATCAACATGCTGACCATATATCTGCTGCCAAAGCATTAGCTGAAAAAGTTAATGCAACACTGTATAGAAGCGTATATGAACAATATGAAGATAAAGACAATCAACATCCATCATCTTCATTATTAATTGAAAAATTATATGATGGAGATATACAGAAAATAGGATATATTCCATTAAAGGTAATACATACACCTGGTCATACTCTTGGAAGCCTGTCATTTATTATACAAGATAAGTTGTTATTTACAGGCGACACTCTTTTTGTTGACGGTTTAGGGAGATCAGACCTACGAGATGAGGCAGAGAAGTTTGCAGAGATTTTGTATTATACAATACAACAAAAAATTATGAAATTACCAGATGATATATTGATATTACCAGCTCATTTTGAAAGAGATATCAAAGCAGATGAAATTCTAGTATCCACATTAGGAGAAGTAAAGAAGAAAAGCCAATTTCTAGGATCAAATATGACAAAAGAAGAATTTGTAAAAAGAATATCTTCAAAAGTGATGACAACTCCTCCAAATTATCGAGAGATAA
>JAICEO010000167.1 GCA_025924135.1 Nitrososphaeraceae archaeon
GATGTTAATATCTTAATATCTTAAATTATTTAAATTTAAAAATTTAGAGAAAGTGATTGTAAATTACAATAAGTTGAAATAAATTTAACTACAATTTACTAATTATAATGACAAGTTCATCATTACATTTTAAAATTTTCAATATCTTTTTAAATAAAAATACTTTAACTTGTATGAACTTTATTTTATTTATTTTTGTTATTTTTTTAACTGCATTAGCTTATGATTATGAGATTTTTGCATTTGATGGAGTAAATAATGATAAGTTTCAAAATAATCTAACAGAAAAAATTATAAAAAATGACAATTCAATTATAATCAATTACCCTAACTCAAATATTACAAATTTAACAAACAATAGTGAAGATTCAATATATGGACAGATTGCTGCATTTGAAAACAATATTTATATTGTATGGCAAGAATCCGTTATTGAATCGCTTCCTGAACATAATTATGATATTTTTTTCATTAAAAGTGAAGACAATGGTACAACATTTAGTAATCCAATTAATTTGAGTAATAATAGTGAATATTCTGAACGTCCTCAGATTGCTGTATCTAAAGATGGTATATTTGTTGTTTGGGCAGATAAAGGAAATGACAATAGCAATAAACAGATTATGTTTACAAAAAGTGAAGACAATGGTACAACATTTAGCAAAGTAATTAATCTGAGTAATAATTCAAAAAATTCTGATAATCCAGAAATTTCTGTTTTTAATGAAAATGTGTATATTATTTGGCAAGAATCTGATCAAAATAATACAAAATCAAATAACACTAATAATAAAAGCGTTATATTTAAAAGAAGTCTAGATAAAGGAAATACATTTAACAACTCAATTGATTTAATAAAGAGTACAAAAGATGCATTTCCTAAAATCAATTCATATGATAATAACGTCTATGTAGTCTGGAATAATGAAAACAAAAACAATAGTGGATTATTTCTTGTAAAAAGTTCTGATAAAGGCAGTAAATTTGAGAAAATTATCAAATTGAGTGATCATAGAAATTCTGGAGAATCACAAATAGCTGTTAATAAAAATGAAATACTAGTAGTTTGGGGAGGTTTTCTTTCCAAGGATATTGACAATATTTATTATGCTAAAAGCAATGATAATGGCAATACATTTAAAAATTCAAAGGCAATTTTTGATAAAACAATAAGAATGATCGATACAATTAATAATTATAATGATTTAGACCGGATAATTAAAAATCCCATTAATGTAGAAGTACCTAGTAACAATCTTTCATCTATAGTTTGGCAAAATACATTTTCGAATGAAAATGCAGATATATTGTTATTATTATCAAATAATCAAATATACAATAACAATACAGCAAAATTATTGAATCTAAGTAATAATAAAAGCTTTTCTGAATGTCCTTCTATAACTATAGAAAATAATAATGTCTATATAATATGGGAAGATTTTATTTTAGGAAATCATGAAATATTATTTGCAAAAACTTCTTTATAAAAATGAGTTACTGTTAATGAATTAAATAAAATAAAAAAAATTTTAATAAAATTTAATATTCTTTTTATTCGTTATCTTTTGAAAATCAATTATTATTCAGCTTCTGCAGCAGCAGCATTTATAGCTTCTTCTGCCAATTGAAGTTGATTCTGAACTTCTTCAGTATTTCCACTTTCGAGTGCTTTCTTTGCATTTTGGATGTGTTCTTGTACAAATTGAGTTGGACAACCAGTTGCATAGCTTTGTTGAACAGACACAATTGATATTGCTAAAACTACTCCTAAAATACCCAAGGTTATTACATTTTTGTTATTTTTCATATGCTAACACTATTTCTTCGTATTATATTAATATTATAATAACATAGTTATTGTATTATGAGGAAATAATTACTTCTGTTATCATTGAATCTCATACTATTTGTACAAATATCATTATACGTTCGTTATTGATTCTGGATACATATTTTTTATTCTTGTCAAGACAGTTATGAAAGATATTGTTCTTTTCTGAGAGGTTATTTTATTATTTCTTGAAATTTCTAGAAATTGAATTACATTTATTGTTATGAAAATTCCTTATATGTAGGCAGAATTAACAAATATAAAAAAACGATATGGTGATAGATTTAGAGTAAGTTGAATCTCAATTAATTCTAAACATATAGCTATGTTGGTTTGTTTCATTTTATTACTCTAATACAAAATTTATGTATTATCTTTTAGTTTATCTCTTTGTTGTAATATATTCACCTTTCTGGTTTTTTATATCATATACTTTTTGTAACATCATTGCTGCGGGTATTACAAATATTTGCTGTGCTATCTTGGTAATTACATCTGAATAATCTACAAGATATTCTTTAATTACCAAATCAGTGCCTGGTATTGGAATACCTGTAGTAGTTCTAAAATAATAGACAATTATTATAGCTACTGTACCTATTAAAAGGACGTAATATGGTATTACACTAGTTGGTTTTAGTAGAATGAAGATTGTGGTAATAGTATACCCTATTGCTATCAATCCAAAAAACACACCTTCTGAAAGTTGTCGTGTACTTGAATTTACTTTCCCTTCTGCAGCAGATTTTTGTGATACTTCGATTTCATGTATAGAATGCTGTGCATAAACTATCACATTAGGAATCATCAACCCAACAAATATTATTGATAATATCATCATATCTTTATGTCGCTTAAGTGTAGTAATAGCCACAATTTACAACATAGTATACTTAGTATATTAATATTAGAGTAATTTTGTTATACTAGTGTGTAACAATGTCTCATACTATTTCTATTTTACAAAATTCAAAAAGAAAAAATAATTAATATTTTTTATAAAAATTTAACATTCTAAAATAATTAAGTTTCTACTATTAAAGAGAATAAATTATATAAATAAAAAAAATTTCTTTATAGAAGATTTATCTATATCGACTATCTTTAAGATGTAATTGAAGTACAATCAGGATTATTAGTCCTTCAAAATTTATTCAATTACAGAGCACCATATTACTGAATAGAATATGCGGTATTTGGAGTGGTTTTAGGTCCTCTAAATAATCTCTCTAAATAATGTCTTTTTTTATTTTTTAACAGTCTTAATGGCTCTGTTAACTTAACGATATAGATTTAGCTGTGAATGCTCTATTTCTAATTTGTTATGCAAATTAGATTTGAAAGAAATAGAACATCCACAATTGTAATTATGTACTCTTTGTATTTGTACTTTCTTGGTCTGAGTTTACGAAATACTTCCAAAGCATTAACAATTTTTAAGGATCAAAAAAGAAGTCATGTTGCTGTATGGGATTGGATACAAAGATTTGGTTCTTCTCAAATATACAAAAGGAAGAGAGTTTCTGCTTTTATTATAGATGAGACAATAATTCAGATTGGAAATCAACATTTTTGGTTATGGTTTTGTATTGAACCTATTCACAGTTCTGTACTTGGAATTTACATTTCAGAAGAGAGAAATATGCTTGTTGCTGAAAAATTCATTAGATCTCTTGTATCAAACTATGGAAAACATACTGTATATACTGATGGTGGTACATGGTACCACGAGGCATGCAGCATAATGGGACTTAAGCATTATTTACATTCATCATTAGAGAAAAGTCTAATGGAAAGAGTCAACCAGTATTTCAAAGATAGAATAGAATCATTTGATGACTATTATCCATGTATTGGAAATGAATGCAATTTATTTCATGTACATAACTGGATACAATTCTTTATTTCAATGTACAATGATACATCTCCCAATAAGAATAATTTCATTATTAAGTTACAA
>JAICEO010000168.1 GCA_025924135.1 Nitrososphaeraceae archaeon
ATCACTAAACTATATTAGTAGTGAATGTGTAACTATATCATGTCAACAAATTTTATAATACAATGTCCTGTATGCTTAATTCAATTTACTACAAGGGAAGAAAGAAAAGAACATTTTGAAATGCAGCATGTAGTTGGTTAGTTAATCTATTCAATACCTATTTGTTTTTTTTAGAAAGTGGTAATATTAGCATTCACTCTTTAGTGAATTATTATAATCAGTTGTTACTAATATTTTCAATATTTTAAGATTACAGATAATATAAGATAATGGTTAAAGAACAAGACTTTAGTATTGATAATCATTGTAATCATTTAATGGATATAGATAAAGTTATTGAACACGACAAAAGTACTGGTTCGTAGGGAGTGGATTCGTCCATGTAGTAGGGTTCTATTATATCAGATTTAGCTTTTTACATATAGCTTGATAAAGAATTAAAGTATATTTTTAAAATAACTAATTTTAAAAATGATTGATTAAAATTAACACAGATAAACTAATTATGAATTTAGAGAAACAAACCCAAAGGACTGCTATTATTACTGGCAGTACAAGAGGCATAGGTAAAGAGACTGCATTACTTTTATTGCAAAAAGGATTAAATGTAATTATATCTTCCAGGAGTCAAGATAACGTAGAAAATATCATAGAAGAGATTCTTGACAAATTTCCGTCTAAAAAAGAAAATATTTTAGGTTTAAAGTGTGATGTTAGCAAGCATTCAGAGGTAAAAACTCTTGTTAATGTATCAGTAAAAAGATTTGGAAGTATTGATATTCTTGTCAATAATGCCGGTATAGTTTATTATAAGAGCATAATAAATACAACTGAAGAAGAATGGAACAAAACTATTGATACTAATTTAAAAGGTTCTTTTTTATTTATCAAAGAACTGCTTCCATATATGATTGAGAATAAATCTGGTGGTATTATTATCAATGTTAGTTCAGGAGCCGGAAAATCTGGTTTCCCAAACTTATCTGCATACTGTGCAAGCAAGTTTGGTATAATTGGGCTAACTGAAGGTGTAGCTCAAGAAGTTGCTAATAATAATGTAAAGGTTATTGCAATATGTCCTGGTGGAGTAGATACAAAAATGATAAAAGATATTGTGAAAGCTGGATATATTCCCTCCAATAAAGATTTAATGAAAGCTCAAGAAGTTGCAAAAAAGATTTATGATATGATATTTAATCAAAAAGATTACTATAATGGACAATCAATAGAATTTTATAATAAATGAATAAAGAGTATGTAATTAAATGATTATAAAGGCATTCTTAGAATTAATTTCGATAGCGGTACAAAAATAAGAGTCTAACGTAATCTACTATTATCTTGTATTTAGCTTTTATTGTTACAAATTTTTTTTAATCTAATTCTTTGAAACAAAATAAAACTGTATACTTAAGAAGTTATAATTTCAGATATTCCAAACAATTAGGATTAGTATGTATAAATTATGTAATAACTATAGATTTTTTAATAAAAGAATTTCATATTGAGATCAGATATTATACTATATAAAATTTCTATCCTCAATAGCAATTCTAAAATTTTAGAAATAATTTCTGCGCATCTTATATTAATATGATTGAGACTTGTTTTTTGTGAATATTTTTACTGGTTTTGCCGTTCTGCTTTTTTTTATAGTGATATCTTTAGGAGTTAATAGCAATATAGTACCTTCAAATATTGTCTCTGCTTATGGAATAATAATTGAGACACCATTTGAAGATAACTTCCAACACAACAACAATAACAACTTTTCTGATATTACCAAGGAACAAAAAGAAAAAAAAGAGGATAAATTTGTAATATTGATGTTTGATAGGGGATTTGAATCAATATTCTCAAAAGCAAAACCGATTATGGATAAATTTGGTTTTAAAGCCAGTATATTCATAGCCTGTGATTATATAGAAGATGGAGAAAAAGGTATGAATTGGAATCAAGTTAGACAAATGTATAATGATGGGTATGATATTCAATCTCATGGATTATCACATACAATACTAACTGATCTAAAATCAGAGAATGAAATTCAGTCTATTATTAGTGGAGGAAAAGAATGTTTACAAGATAAAGGTATGAGTCCTACTGCTTTTCAAGCTCCTGACAATAAAGGTGGAGATGATCCATTGATTGTAGATACTATTGGAAAGTATTTTAATTTCGGATTTACAGGTCATTCTGAATTAATGTTTCTTAATTGTGATGGTTGGGAGAATTTTGGCTACGATAAGGATGATTATGATGGAACGACTAACTGCGATCCATATTTTTCTGATGGAACGCCCACCCCTACAAATAAATTTGGAATGAAAGAATGGTCACATGATAAAGCTCATGAGAAAATTAACAACGAGATGAATCAAGATCCTCATGGAAATGAGGTTTCTTACTCGCTATATAAGGAATTTGTCCGGATAGTTAATAGCCAAACCAAATTTAATGAACCTGGGAAGATAAATGCTATCCCAATTGTTGGATATCATCAAATAACAAAAGATTATAAACTTGCTACATCACCAGAACTATTTTACTTGGAGATGGAGTATTTATATGATAATGGATTCAAAGTCATAACTATTGATGATCTCGGCTATGATGAATATAAAGAACGATTTTATGTAAAAAATGTTAATACTTTAGGATCGGAATCATCACAAGATATAAAACCTATATTGACTGAATCCATGAGGACACCAACTGTGTTCCATCCTTAATTACGCTGAACAAAGCCATAATTAGTGTTTGATCAATTTAGCAAAAATTTTCTGAAATGTTTTTTTATTAACATTTTTATCAACTGAAATTCTTGGTTAATATTCATTTATTGATATCAAATTTGAATTTTATAATATAACAGAAATAGCTAATACAAAATATCAAATATTATTATCCTTGTATTTTTACCCTAGTAGGTTGTCAAATTTAGTAAAATTATAGATAAAGATAAGAAAGGATGAATAGTTATCTTGTGTCAAATAACTACTTAATTACTATCAAATATAGTGAACCTGAGAAAACTAGGCCCCGGTCGGGAGTTGAAAAGTCATGGTTTCTGTGTTCATTATCATAAAGTATTGACGTACTATCGTTGTTTTTCTTTTAAAAATTTAAAAGACTAAATACTATGTATTATTCCATAACAAAATGCAAGCAAATAATATCCATAGTAAAATTGATCAACAAAAACTAAATGAGTTTATGCAAAAGGCTGCTGGAGACATTGCAAGTACTCTGAGTGCAATGCTTCTGATTATTGGAGATAGACTTGGTTTATACAAAGCCATGGCAGAATTAGAACAGCCTATTTCATCTGAAGAATTAGCAAAAAAGACTAACACTAATGAACGCCTTATTAGAGAATGGCTGGCAAATCAAGTTGCGGGAGGATATATAACATATAATTCATCAGATGGAAAATATCTGCTTCCACCCGAACAATCAATGGCATTAGCAGATGAGAATAGTCCTGTGTATATCCATGGAGCATATCAAGCAATCAGATCTTATTTTAAAGATGAAGATAAGTTTGTAGAAATGTTTAAAACTGGAAAGGGATTAAGATGGGGAGAACATCATCATGATCTCTTTGAAGGTACTGCACGATTTTTTAAACCTAATTATGTTGGAAATCTTGTGAGTTCATGGATTCCTTCACTTGATGGCGTCGAAGAAAAACTAAAGCAAGGAGCTAAAGTCGCCGATATTGGATGCGGGTATGGTATATCGACAATTCTTATGGCCAAAAATTATCCAAATTCTAAATTTTATGGTTTTG
>JAICEO010000169.1 GCA_025924135.1 Nitrososphaeraceae archaeon
ATCATCATCATCATCATCATCATCATATTTCTCATTATTTTCTACAATATCTAAAACGTCGAATTTTCTATTAATCAAAGATTTCTCAATTATAGTAATATCAGAAGGGTTCATTAGTGATGTAATTACTATAGGAATATCAAAATTATTGTCATCAATTTCCTTAATTGCAATAGGATCTAAAATCTTCATACCAAACATACCAGCTAATCTTGCCTCATTATATGATAAATATCGTATAGATTCCAATTCTTCTTTTACTATTTTTGGATCTGCGCTTAATACAATGTTATCTTTTTCGAAATCTATTTGTACTTTAAATTCATCATGTAGAATTATTGCAATATCTGCTGCAGTTCTATCAGACCCTCCCCTTTCATAGGTTGTTTCAAGTCCATCAACTGTTTTTCCAATGAATCCTCCGATAGATATTACTTCATTTTCTTCTAGTAATTTAAGAAAATGTTCTTTATGTTCTTTAGATTCCTCTAACATGAAATTAGCTGCTTCAAAATTATCATCAGTAATAATCGGCCATCTCTCAATATCAACATGGTCACATTTTAACCCATTACTTCTCATTATGTAATCCATAAGATATGACATGGTAATTTCTCCTCCATATGCAAGTATTCTTGATCTGGTAACATCGATAAACCTTTTATTTTCAGCAACATGATTTAACGAAGATGTAACATAATTATAAAACTTATTAAGATGAAATTCAAATTCTTCAAAATATTGTGGAGATAAATATTTTTTGGCTATATTTAAATATGTTCTATACAAAATATTTGTATCTACTGTTTGACCAGAAGCATATTTTCTACCAATATGTATGGCAATATCTGTCATAGATTTGACTTTTCCTTCATGTTCCATTAATGGTGCAGAAAAAACAGCTACAATTTTTTTCTCTTCTTTTCTCATAGCCTTTATTCTTTCTATCACAGTAGGAATTTGATCACCATTCTGGCCAATAGTACTTCCTCCAAATTTTGCAACAATAACTTCAGTCATATGTTATACCTATCCTATTGTAATTTTTGTTATATTATTAATGTATAACATCTAAATAAAACTTGATATGATCTCAGCTGCTTTTTTTGCTCCATTGCTCACTTTATTTTTTCTCATATCAGAAGTTGAGCTAAGTTTTTCTTCAATTAATTTATCAAGTCTTAATATATCTTTATATTCAAAACCCAGTCTTTTGGCACATTCTTCTTGCTCATAATGATATTTAAGAGGTATAAATATTCCAGGAATGTTATAAACTATGGACTCGTCCATTGTAGATCTACCCGCTAATGATATTATCAAGTCAGAAGCATAAATATATTCATTCAAATTAGGTACATATCCTAATAAATGAAAGTCTTCAGATGGGTTTATTTTTAGAGTAGGCCCAGTTACAACAATAAGATCTATATCTAATTTTGTCTTTAGTCTTCTAAAAGAATCAATAACTTTTTCTATTAGATATTTTCCAGCGTCAGTTCCACCAACACTTACAACAATTGTTTTTTTTGTAAAATTAAATCTTTTACGTAATGTTTCTCTACTTTCAAGAATTTCTCTTACAATTGGTCCAACATATCTAAAATTTTCTGTATCATATCCATAATCAGGTATTATTACGCAATCACATTTCTTTATAATCTGACATAATTTCTTGTTCATTTTTTTTTCTATTATTGATGTTATACCTTTAGTAAAACTAGTGTTAATTATATCTGTAATTAGAATTCGTCTTAGATTTTTTTCCTCCGCTATAGAAATTGATGCAAAGTCTTCGTCACTGACTATTAGTTTTTCAAAATTTGCATCTATAATTTCTGTTGCAATTTTTTTGCATTTTTTATAATATAACAAATACTTTATTAACCATCGAAAGGAATGATTTAGTTTTCCAGACTTGATTTCAAACTTAGGTGGATCATATAAATTAAAGGTTTTATATCCATAACTTTTTAAAAATGTATACGCTGCAGAACCAGTAACAAAATTTATTTTATTATCATTTTTAAAATTTAGATTATGAATTATTGCTACATCCCTTGCTGCATGCCCAAGACCTATAGGACTTATAAAAAAAAACATTTATCTATACAATTGTTTCCTTCTTTTTGTATTTTACTGTTTAAAATAATTTCTCTATTATTTGGCTTTAACTTCTAATTTTGTTTTTTAAATTATAATTGTGTTACTAGATAAAGTTTATAATATTTAAATATTACAATTCAATAAAAGTCGTACTTGATAATGACGTTTGACAATCCAATATTGTGATATAGTAAGATTACATAAATATATTCCAATATTGAGATTTCATTATATTATATTATGGATAATCATTTAAAATATACATTAGATATTGTAGATTTAATCGCATGAAAGAAATATTATTTATAGTTAGACACAAATATTATCTATAGATTTTAAATAATAAAAAATTAAATAAAATTAGAATAGGATATTATACATTATTGCATAGACTGATGTCCTATCGATATTTAATCGCTTCTTTTTATGCAAATTAAATGAAAGATATAGATTTTCTACTATTATATTATTTTTTGAAAAAAATTACTTTAATTTGATGGAATTCGAATAGTATTCTTAAAACAGTTCATTTCCATGTTCCGAAAGTGCTATATAATACAATATTCAAATCATTCATCAAATTATCATGTCTAATAAAAAGAAAAAGAACAATAAAAATGAAGATCATAAAAAGAAAAAGAGCTATTTTGATATAACAAGAAAAAAAAGGAGTAAAAACTTAAAAACAATTATTCTTCCAATTATAGCTGCAGTTGTTATTATTGCTGGAATTTCAATTTATGTATTTTCTCAAAATACTCTATCTGTTGCCGGTTTTGGACCTTTAGGTTCTGCACATGAACATGCTGCATTTTTAATTAAAGTAAATGGTGAAAATATAGATTTTAGTCAACCAAAATACCAGGTACAATCTGATTATATTCATGTTGAGAACGGTGATGGTACTACACTACATAGACATGCGACAAATGTTACTTTTACGGATTTTTTAAAAAGTATCAAAATGGATATAGACAAGGAAAATAATTGTCTGGTCTTTACTAATGGAACAGAATATTGCGATGATAATAATAACAAACTAAGAACATTCATCAATGGAAATTCAACAAAATCTATTTCAGATTATATTCTTAATAATAATGATCGCTTGTTAGTGATTTATGGAAATGAATCTGATGAAGAAATTGCTAAAGCATTAGACGAATTAAATAAGATTAAAATTCAATTCAACTAAATTTTTCTTTTAACTTTCCTTAATTTTTTAATATTACTTTAATTATTTTGTGTAGAATTTCCTACTAAATACACAAATATATCATCAAGTGTTATCGGTGATATATTAAATGGTATATTATTTTTTATAGCTATGGTAGATAATTCACCTATGTGAGATTCAAAGGTGAATAACCTAATAATATCTGTGCCTATTTCTACTACCTTTCCATAACCCTTCAATTGTTCAACATTAATATTTTTTTTAGATATATCCATACGAATATTTTGGGGAATTATTTTTCGTAAATCATTAATATTTCCCTCTTTTACAATTTTACCATTATCTATTATAACTATTTTATCAGATAATATTTCTGCTTCATCCATATAATG
>JAICEO010000170.1 GCA_025924135.1 Nitrososphaeraceae archaeon
ATAACGATTAAGTACCAAGCTATCACTATCACATGAAACAGGCAAATCGCCATTTAATATAGCCAATCTTTCAACGAAATATTCAAGATCCTCAATAAACCGCCCAAACTCTTACCCCCCCATTTTTCTTGCAATAAAACGGTTCCTTAAATCCGAAAAAACTCAAAAAATAAAAGAGATAAACTTCCTTATTATTAAGAGCATTCAAATAAACCATCTTATTAAAAATTAAAAAACACATCAACTATAATTTATAAATATTCATAATATTTTTATTGTTAACATCATTTTATTAATTATTTTTTTTTTATTTCTACTGTTCCTCTAATCAAGTAAGGAATTTTTCTAAAGATACTGATTCTATTACTATAGGCATAGAACTATGTAATATACCACAGATTTCTGAACATTGACCATAGAAAACTCCTTCTCGATTAATAAAAACAGATACTTGATTTAATCTACCAGGATAAGCATCAGATTTAATACCTAAAGATGGTACAGCAAAACTATGAATTACATCGCCTGCAGTCACAATAAATCTAACATGTGTTAGTTCAGGAAGAATTACTCTATTATCTACTTCTAACATTCTTAAAGCTCCTTCATCTAAATCAGATTCTGGTACTATATAAGAATCAAATTCTACAAATTCATTATCTGAATTTAAAAAATCAGGATACTGATAAGATCAATATCATTGGTGACCCTCTGCTAAAACTGACATTGAAGGGTCACTAACCTCATCCATTAAATACAATAATTTAAATGAAGGAAAAGCAATTAGTATTAATATAATTGCAGGAGTAATAGTTCATATTAATTCTATGAGTGTACCGTGATTTAAATATTTATGTGACATAGGAGATTTTGTACCAATATAATTTCAGACTATTGAAAACAAAATTCATCCTACAGCAAATAATATTATTACTAAATAATACATTATATTATCATGTAATTCTATTAACCCTTCCATTTGTGGAGTAGCACTATCTTGAAAATATATCCCTCAAGGACTAGGAGCATCTAAATTCAGCAAAACTAAATTATTTATTAATAAGAACATAACAAAATTTTTTTTTTAATTTCTATATTGAATTTTTTTTTTGTAAATATTATTTTTATCGTATAATATAGAATATATATATAACAACAGTGCGGAGCTACTAATTTTCTTTCTTTCAAAAAAAAAAGTTTTTTTTAATTTTATATTCTACTTACAAATTCAACTGTAGAAGACGAATTAAATTTTGTCATAGTTATAGTTTGTCTACTATCTATTTTTAAAGCACTTTTTCCTAATTCATATATAAATCCTATAGTAATAATAATTATAAATCCTAATGTTATTATTAAACCATAAATATTATTTACATATCCACTTACTGCAAAAGGAAAAGTTAATAAAATTTCTAAATCTAATAATAGATAAACTAAAGCAAATATAAAAAATTTTACACCAAATTGTGTTCTATTTTGACCTAAAAAACTGTGAAAACCACATTCAAATATACTATATTTTTCTTGGTACGGATTATGCGGAGCAAATATTAAGTTAATAGCTAAAAAAAGTAAAGCAATTATACAGACAAGGATTATAAAGATTGTCATACTACTCATTTAATCATTAAATAAAACTTGTACCAATATGGTCAATGGTGTTAATAATTGATTAATTAAAGAAATCTAGAGCTTTATTTATATAGCCTTCAATTTAACTATCAATAATACTTCAATATATTACTATATTGTTCAGACTATGTTTTTCCTTACTTAGTATAAAATAGCTGACAACTATTAGAGATTATATAAGATATTTAACAATAGTATTGTCATAGCTAATAGATAAGTAAGGACAGGATCTTTATATAGGATTATTGTTAGTATAACTCACCTAATAGTCGTTGAACGCACTTATCTCTTAATATTAGAGTAAGGGCTCTTAATTAAAGGCCTCTCTACTCTAATAACAATACTAAGATAAATTTCGCTGCAAATCATCAAGCTAACATCTGGGTGCTGATATTCTTGCAATTAATCCTGTAGTTTTTAAAAATTTCTGCCATTATTAATAATAGCCAAATTTTCTGGGCAGCCTATTGCATATCGGCTAAGTACTATAATAACAAAGGAAGTATCGGAATTTATCTTAATGTATTCATACCAGATTTTATTCCACGTATCTTTTTTACTCCTTCTTCAGTTAGGTGAGCTTTAGCTCTAATTAACTCTACTGCTTTAGATCAATCTTCAAAATCCTTTCTTTTAATACCTCTTATCTCATGATTTTTAAAGAATGGTACTATTTTATCCGAGATATCCGAAAATTTTCTAATAATAAATACCCCTGACTTGCTATTTACACCATGGTAATTAAATAAACCACATCCAAAAAAAGAAATAAATGATCTTAACAGTAACTCATCTCTCAAATGTTGAGACACCTTAAAACTTAATGAAACTCCATCTAATTTATCTTTACCATATTTAGCTATTTGAATTAAGAAACATCCTTCACCTGAAACAAAACCAGCCATTCACTCAGGGTGAGGAATAGTAATATTTTCTATCAAAGGTCTAGCGACAGTAACAGTATTAGGGAAAATAGTCTTCAAATAATCAGATAAACCTAGGTTTATCGAGGCACGAATATTAATAATTTCTTGTAATCCCCTGGCTGACAAATGTTCCCCTTCAATTATTTTAAGGATTATTTCCTTAAATAAAATGAAATCGGCTTTTTTTTGAGTTATTAAAGGGTAGTTATCAAAATGGGCAATGATTTTTAAAATATCATCTAGAGATCTTACTGTGAATTTAGAATCATTAGTATTAGTATAAATATTTCCTATGCCTCCAAGATAATCTTTAATTTGCATTAATAGTAAATTATCTCTTGAGTGCACTTTTATTTGGAATGAAGGTCGGACATAAAATTTACCATTAGGATTTTTTTGAAAACCGACATTGAAACAACCTTCTGCGTCTGAATAACCTGATATGAATCAAGGTGAGATAGGATTGATCTTTTTTCGGCAAAGGGTTGAGTATCTGAAGATTGTTTGTCGCGAAATAATAGAAGATGAGCGAGACATACATCAAATTTGATCATAATTAACCGAGGGAATCAACCCTCAATTACCTGACAATCTATTGTATGTATTAAAGAGATAAACCCGAGAGTTTGTTAAAAAAGTATTTGATACACTTCTCTTTGTATTTAATAGCCGTAATAAATTACAAGTATAATACTCCTTAGCGCATAGTAAGAATAGGAGGTTAATGGTACCCATACTTAATCATTCACGGTTCATAAATATAAATAATAATATTACTAATGTAATAATAGAAATAGTTATAGAAAAAGGACTAGAAATAACACTAATATTTATATTTTTTACTAATGTATTAGTATTAGAAATATTATTTATAGTATCTTTATTATTATAAAAATCAGAGTATTCATTTAATAATTTATATTCAGGAGTATGGAAAAAAATTTCCTTAATTACATTTAAATAATAAACTGCTCCTATTACACTTGTAAGTATTGCAATTAAAGATATAAAAATATAACCATTGTCTAAAGCAGCACTTAATACCATCTGTTTAGCAAAAAACCCTATTAAAGGAGGTATACCTACAAAAGAAAATATAGTTA
>JAICEO010000171.1 GCA_025924135.1 Nitrososphaeraceae archaeon
ATCTCCATTCAATCAGTTGATGCTTTAGTTCATCTATAACATAATTCTTGTCTATTTTTATCTAATATTTTATTTTTTAAAAATGGTAATATGGATTAAATGTTTAAAGAATTTAGACTATATTATAACTACAATACAAACAAGATTCAAATCACTTCTAGTCCATTTAATTTTATAGTCTAAATTGTATACTACCTTAATTGATTATATTGTATAAAGGATGTATTAAATTATAAATCTTAATTTTTAGTTTCCCATTTTTCACACCATTTATTAAGACTCTGTAAAATTAGCTCCAGATCTTTTGTTTTGTTTGTTAATGAGTATTCAACTTTTGGTGGAATTTCGGGATATATTTTTTTTGTAATTAAACCTTCTTGTTCAAGTTCTGATAATCTATCAGATAAAACAGTACTACTAATTCCTTTTAGACTTCTTTTTAATTCATTAAATCTAACTACCTTTTTAATACTTAAATTTTTTAATATTTGTAATGACCATCTTCTACCTAGAACATCCCAAATATCTAATATTTCACATTTTTCTTCCAAAGTTTTAGTCTCCGATCTAGAATTAATATTTTTCAATAGATACTCACTTATATGTTAAATTAAATGATATTATAGTAATAAATATTAAAACAATAATAATATCTATAAAAAGTCTTGTTGAAAAGAAATTGATAAACAGTTCTGTTAAGGTATTATTTGAGGAACTAAAGTGGGTAGTAGAATGAATGTAACAGAAATAGTAACAATTACCATTTTGTAATGAGGTGAAGGTCTTACTGTTACTAATGAGGAGGATTTATCCTTATATATATTGAAATAATGTAACAGCAGAACCTGAAGAGTTATCTGCTTTCAAAAAATCACTTGAATATAACTGTTCAATAATACAGGTAATAGAAAAACATTAGAAAGCATGTGTATTAGAGACAGAACTTTTTAAAAGGATGATTAAATTATAATAATATTAACATATAAATGCAAATATAAGTAATTACTATGATAAAATAATTTTTTCTCTATATATTAGATTTAATAATTTGTAAACCTTTAGACTTATAAAATGTAGAAGTTAATAATTTGATGTGATATCAAATAAAAAAATTAATGTTTTAGGAATTGCTTCTAGTATGCGAAAAGAATCCACCAGCACTAGAGCCTTGAAATTAACATTGGATATAATAAAGACAAATTATGATGCACAAATCCAAATTTTAGATTTAAGACAAACGATACTACCATTTTTGTATTATCAAGAACATGATAAAAAAACCGAAATCTCAATAGCTGAAAAAATGGTCAAATGGGCTGATGCTTTTATTCTTTCCACACCTGATTATCATGGCTCTATGGCTGGTTCTATGAAAAATTTTTTAGATTACTTTTGGTCTGACTTCGCAGGAAAACTTTTTGGGTATATATGTTCTTCTCATGAAAAAGGATTAACAGTAATGGATCAGATGCGCACAGCAGTAAGACAATGTTATGGATGGAGTATGCCTTATGGCATCTCTATAAATGGAGAAAAAGACTTTAGAACAAATGGCAATATTAGAAACGAAGCATTATCACAAAGAATACAAATGTTAGCTCGAGATATCGTAATATATGGAAAATTACATCGAAATCAATTCCTTCATGATTTAAGTTCCCATGAACTAAATACATTTGCCTCTCACTATAGACGTTGATTTAGGGTTAGTTGTAATTAAATTCAGTTTATTGATAGATTTTTTTGTATCATTATTACTATATCTCTATTGATGTAGATATTATAGACTATTTAGGTAAATTAAAATTGTCTTTTTTATTTATATTTTAGTCCCCATTATAATAAAACTAGTATTTATATCGAATTGATTCAGTACTTGAGGTATTTGCCGATTAATTCGTTAATTTTCCATTTGATCTTAATGATCTATTGATTTGCTATGATAGGTATGAATGAGAATATAATAATTTCAATAAAAAAGAATTAATCTATGATTTTAAATCCCAATTAGGTGAAATGTAGAAATTATTTTTATTTATATAATTGAAAGAAAAAAATATTAATTCACTATTATATGCTATTTTTTCAATTAGTTTTCGAGTTCTACCAACTCAGATTTACTAGCTTTCTGCACAAAGATATCATTGAATCATAAAGTTAGAATAATTTCTAACATATAAAAGAAAACTTTGTGCTACAAACTTTTTATATAAACTAATATAACTGACTATTTAGTAATGGATTATAAAAATATTGGAAATCAAATTCTGAGTCTTGATCCAGATATACGTTTTGTAACAATATTTGATATTAATGATAACATATTTCTTTTTTCTGAACATAGAACCGGAGTGACAAATCTCCTAACAAAAGAAGAAAGCAAACATTCTCTTCAAATTGCACTAGGTGCATGGAAAATGCGCCGCACACTCGAAAAAAAGATCGGAAAAGGCAAGTTTGTACTTGCTGAATATGAAAAAATAAAACGTATTACTATGCCTTTAGATAAGAATCATTTGCTTTATATAACTACTGAGGTTGGATGTGATGCTCTCAGCTTAGTTGATAAAATTAAAAAATTAGATTATAAATAGGCCAGATATAATAATTAATTTAATTGAAGTATTTAAATTGCATATACACTATAAATGTTATTTATATAATTTAAGACAGATTTGGAAGATTTCTTGGTGCCTTTTAATGGCAATATAGATACTATACCTATAGAGTGAGTAACAAACTATTAGTTACAGAATAAGGTTCTATTGAGGATGAAGTACTGTACTCGAAAATCACCATTGTAACTTTAACTTTTTTATTCCAATAAGCAAAATTATTTTATTATTAAGGAAAGAAAATATATTGTTGATTAAAACTTTGACATATATTTACAAATTAACTTCTAAGGGCCTTTACAGAATATAATGAATAATGTAATTATTTTCATATTATCAAACCATGATTTTTATTAATTTAAAAAGAACTTATATAAATGCAACATTAAATAATGTTAACATGTCTAGTGATTCTATAGACTATAATCCAGGAGACATTATCAAAAAAGAAGCAAGAGGTATAGGTGAAGCAGACCTTGGTGAAGTTCAAGAAATTTCAGGAGAATATATAATTACTCAAAAAGGTAATGTAGACAAAGACAGATTCTATATCCCTAAAAATCTGCTAGAGCGTTTTGATGGCCATACGGTCTATTTAAGAGTAACAGAGGAAGAAGCAAAACAATACAAAAAAGAATAATTTCTACAAATTAATTTTTAAGAAAAGTAATATCTCTTATTTTAATACATTTTTTGGTTATTCTTATAAATATTTCATTCCAATCACTAGGAATCAATAAATCAATAATAACTCTAAATTGTAATTAATATTTTTTCCATAAAATAAACCCATCTTTTTGAGTTATTGTATCTATAGAATGAGATAAAAAATTATTTTTGATAAGAGTATTTCTATCTCCTATTACTATTGTTTTTCTCTTACTCCTTGAGAATGCAACACATGATCTTGGAATATTAACAAATCCTATAGCTTCTTGATAATTCATTTTATTGTTAGATCGAACCATTGATATTATTGTAACTTCTGCTTCTTGACCTTGAAATTCATCAATTGTTCCAATTCTTATTCCCTTTTGTAGATAAAAAT
>JAICEO010000172.1 GCA_025924135.1 Nitrososphaeraceae archaeon
GAAGATATGATTATAGAGAATGCAGAAGTATGTTGTTATCTTATGATGATACAAAAATGCCAAATGGCTGGCGGAGTTTTTCTAGATGCAATAGGACCATTGTCAAAAATTATGAACGATGAACAGGAACAAGCTGATTGGATAAAGACTAATTCACCTAGCATGCTTGCTCAGTTATGGCCAAAGATACAATCAGCTGTTGCTACCAATGCTCCTCCTTTCTCATTATAAAAAATAAGAGGCCAATATTAGAATGAAAGCATTAGTATATCATGGACCATGGGATGTCCAAATAGACGAAAAACCTCAACCTACTATACAACATCCAGAAGATGCAATATTGCGTATTACAACAACTGCTATTTGTGGTTCTGACCTTCATCTTTATCATGGTACAGTACCAGGAATGCAACCAGGGCAAACCTTAGGACACGAATTTATGGGAATAATAGAAGAGACAGGTCCAGAAGTACATGAAGTACAAGTAGGGGACAGGGTAGTAGTTCCTTTTAATGTCAGTTGTGGTCATTGTTGGTTTTGTAAAAACAACATGTGGTCTCAGTGTGATAGGGCTAATCCCAAAACAAAAGATATAGGAGCGGCTTATGGATATACCCAATTATTAGGAGGATATGATGGAGGACAATCCGAATATGTACGTGTACCATTTGCGAATGCGGGAGCCTCACTAAAGGTACCTGAAGCTATTAAAACTGATGAACAAGTGCTATTTCTTAGCGATATACTTCCAACCGGTTACTTTGCAGCTGATATTGCAAATGTGCAGCCAGGAGATGATGTTGCAGTATTTGGCGCAGGTCCTGTTGGATATTTTGCAGTTATGAGTTCTTTCTTAAGAGGAGCTGCACGAGTCTTCTCAATTGATCATTGGCCCATGCGTTTAAACAAGACAAAAGATTTAGGAGCTGAGATCATTAATTTTGATGATGAGGATCCAGTTGATGTAATAAAAAAAGAAACTAATGGAAAAGGTGCCATTTGTATAGACGCTGTTGGATTTGAGGCTGTTGGACATATGGCAGGTAATATTAGTGATGGTAATGGTGGACTAATTAATAGTAACAGCGTAAAAGGTAATAATAGTAGTAACAAAAGTATAAACCATGATCATACTAAGATAACTAATCCTGAATATAATCCAGTTAATCCATTACAAGTAATTACTTGGATGGCACAAGTTGCAAAAAAATATTCTACTATATCAATACCGGGAGTATATGGATCAGGCTATGATCAATTTCCACTCGGACTATTGTTTAACCGTAACATTCAGATTAACATGGGACAATGTCCTGTCAAAAAATATAATGAGCGATTGCTTCATCTTATTGAAACAGGACGAATAGACCCAACTAAGGTAATAAGCCATAGAATGAAACTTGATGATGCACCTAAAGGATATGGCGGCTTTGATAAGAAAAAAGATATAATGAAGATTGTTCTAAAGCCATAGAAATACAGATAGCACTTGTGAATAATTTCTAATCCCCTATATTTTTTAATATTATATCGTTACTGATTTCGGCAAAGAATAACGTATTATGGTAATTTGATATAATTTTTACAGTTGAGTAGTTTCACCTTACTACCACCTTATATGTTTATTTTGGCTTTAAAAGAATAGTCAAAATAGAATGATTTCCAGAAGAAATATGAATAAAGGAACAAATACAATGGCGAATGTATATGATTTTCATAATGAAGTTATCATTGTATTTATATGATTATTAAAAGGCTCAAAAGTTATATAGATAGGGAAATGATGTAAGTATTATTTCTGATTCTCTTATTTCAATCACCCCAAATCGGACAAGCATTCGCATATCGGAAACAACACAAACTAATATTATGATCAAATTTAGAACATTAACAAACCTATTCATAATACGTTTAATGATTAACAAACTGTTTTTCACTAGGAAATTATCAGGTTCTCTCTACTATTGTAGTGTTTGTTGGAAAAATAGCTAGCTAATTTATCAAATATGGTGATTTGAATTATTCAATCATAATTTGATTTATGTGTCTGTATTAATCATTTCCTATTAGCTGAACTACAATCTTTCTTTTTCTACTTTTTGTATCCATTTCTACAAAAACAATCTGTTGCCATGTTCCAAGAGAAGTTTCACCATTAATAAATGGTATAGTTAAGCTTGGACCTATCAACGATGCCCTTACGTGTGCATGACCGTTGCCATCATGCCATGTATTATCATGTTCATATTCAATTCCCTTTGGTGCAATTCTTTCTAGCATAGAGGGAAAATCTCTTTGAAGTCCTTGTTCATATTCTATTGTAGTAATTGCAGCGGTAGAACCAACTACAAAAAGTGTGAGTATTCCATTTTTCAATTGACTTTCGAGTAATATCCTCTTAATATTATTTGTAATATCAATAATATCATTTTCACCTTTAGAATTCAATAAAATAAATTTAGTGATAATTTTAGTACTTGTCATTGTTGTTGATATGTAATAGTGTTATTTAATTAATTAAAAAATATTAGAATATTAAAATGGTTAAACTCTAAATATCAGGAATTGTCTGGATATTTAATTTGACAAAAACAACTCTTATTGGAAATATATATTAATAAAGTCTAGGAATTGCCTTTTTCTATAACCATAATGATACATCATAAGTAATGCATAAACAGACAAGTCTATGAAACTAAAAATTCAGTAACATTACAAAGATCCTACTAGAGAATAGAACAAAAATGATACAATAACTGGGAATGAATCAATATAATTATGGATTTACCCTAACTATGGAAATACCAATAATAGAGAATTAATTATAACTGATGTATAACTGATGTACACCTTTGAGTTTAAGAGCTATTGATAAATGTAGAATAAATTTAAAAAGTTAAAAGTACTTTATAAACAGGAATATACCCAAATATATCCATCACGTTATTTAGTCAATGTTAAAGCATTATGCTGACAATTTTAAATTTATACGTTCCAAAATAGGTTTTAAAATAGGAACATTAATTTTAATTCAAATTATTTTTATTATTAGTAGTTTTATCATTCTTACTTATTACCAATCACAATCAACCTACTTGGGAAATTCGATAAATATTGCTGGAAAGAATCGTTTTCTTACATCTAATCTTATGTTTAGTATTGCGGAATATTTTATGGAGAACAATAACGATTCTTCTAAAATTAATAATGCAATAGATCAATTAGAATCAAATATCATAGTATTAAAACAAGGCGGAAAGACATCAGACATAGATCTTAAACCATTGCCACCAGAATTTTCGAATGAGTGGTATAATATTTATCAAAAATGGAGATTATTAAAAACAAGCTTAGCAAACACTATAATCAAAGAAAACCAAATAATCAATTCAGCAGTATTCGTTACAACACCAACAACAACTACTTCTTCATCTCCACCAGAGAAACAAATAGACATGTTTATTAAAACAATACAGACAGGAGCATTACCTTTAGTGAATTCATCAAACGTATTAGTTACAAAATTAGGTGAATATTCAAAAAATAGTTCTCAACATTCCATATTTTTGCATGAACTCTTTGCTCTATTAAATATTGGAGTTATTACTGCTTTTGTTATTTACTTGAGTAAAAAAATATTAAAACCTATATTTGCTC
>JAICEO010000173.1 GCA_025924135.1 Nitrososphaeraceae archaeon
TCAGGTATCTTTACTTCTGCTAATGCTACTACTGGATCTACACCTGCAGATAATCTATCTGCCACAAAATCTGAAACTTGGTTTGCACTATGATCATGACCACTTTCATATAATTTTGCAACAGCACCTATTTTGTTTAATACAGTGGGATTTGCTGCCACATCTGTTTCGAGATTTCGCAGAGATTGTACAGCCTGGGATGGTCCACTATCATTAGCAACTCGAATAAGAAAGTCACTAAGCGCTATTAGCGTTGCTTCTACTGAAACATCAGTTTGCCTAGCTATTATTATAGCGATATTATATATCCTCCTATCGATATCTGAATTTACTACACATGGAATACAAAATACGGAAAACTTTTCTTTGCCACTGCTACTACTGCTACTGATTGCACCTCCTTTATTAACTTCACTGCTTTTGACCACCTTTTTTATAATCTGTATAGTTTCACCGCTTTTACCACCATCATCTGTATCCTGTTTTACAAGCTGTAATATTGTTTGTGCTATAATTCCATTTGGATTATGTGCTATGTGACTTGCAATCTGACATATAGATTGTGCAGTCACAACATTTCCCTGTGTTTTGAAAATTTGTAGAGCTATTTGTACGAGTATTGACTCTACCTTCTCTACGGAGACGCCAGCTTGATTTGCTATTATCTGTGCTGCCTGTCTTACGTGTTCGTTTACGTTGCCTGATCCACCGCATACTAGTTGAACAGCTATATTGACTATCGACTGTGATATGTTTTTACCCCTAGCTCTCTCTTGTATGATTTGTTCTATAATATTTGCTACATTATCACCTGATGCTAGTTGTTGTGCAAAATTGGATAATGATTGTGATACGGTACCAAATGGATAGATGGTAACCTGCGAATATATCTGACGAATTTCTTCAATAGCCTGCTCTTTACTTGCTGTCTGAGCAGTTTGTTTTGCTAATTGTACAAGTATTTGTTGGACCTGAACTGGATTAGTATTTGGATTTGTGCTTGCTACTCGTTGTGCAATGTGATTGATTGTTTTGATAGTAGTATCCTCTTTATCCTTGGCAGTATTCTTACTTTCTGATGAGGTTGTGGATGTTACAGGACTCGATGGTGAAGGAGACTTAACAGGATCAGCATTTTTGTCTGTTGTTGATGCTGAGGGCTTTTCTTCTACAGCAGGTGTTGGTGATACGTCTCTAACACTCGGATTTTCTCTTCCTGCTGCTATCGTTGTTGACGCCGTAACATTACCTAAAGTTGTGGTATTGCCTAAAGTGGATACTTGTTGTTGTTGATTTTGATCAGACACTGCTCCTATGACATTTACACTATACCATTTTGTTAAATTAGTAGGATTATTAATACAAGATATTTTGGAAGTTAGTTCGTTTGTACTTCCATTTGTAATAAGATGGTAATCAGTAGTGTATGTAAAATTCCATCTAGAATAATCATTTACTCCACCTGGACCTGTTGCTATAGCCTTTTGAAATGGTTTTAAGTTATTCCAATCAGCATATACTGTACAATCAGTAGTAGCATTATCTGTTGATGTTCCTGATATTGTAAGCTCGCCAGCTGGTACTTGTTGACCTGTACTAGGTGATGTAATTTTTACGCCTATTACTTGTTGCTGCAGTTGCTGTTGCGGCTGTTGCGCAAAAATAGCGCTATTAGCTGGAAAAGCACAAATAAGAATTATACCAAAAGTAAATAACAGAGTTAATTTTTTGAAATCGAATCTAGTAAGTCGTTTCATATTTAAGACTATTGCAATAATGATTATAATAAAGTTGGCATTTAAAAATGGAACTTATATATAGAATATGAACCGTAGAGATGTAAAAAATTTTTCAATAATAGACGTTATCTATTTGGTTAGTTCTAGAAGCTTTCATCTAAACAGAGATGATCACATTTACTCTAAAAAATATTTAATTATGTTATATTAAAATCCTCTGTTTGTAATACACGTAAGGATATATTGCCTGCTAAAAAGGAGAATTAGATAATGTGTAAAAAATGTATATAACAAAAACTACAACTGATTAGATAGCAGATTAAATTTTCAAATTTAAGATGAGTGTGTATTATTGGATGCAATATTTTATAGACAAATTAATTATCTAATGTAATTGTGAAGCCTGATTATTTTAAATATAGAGAGTAAATCAGAATAGAGTAAGAATCAAGATTTCAGAATAAAATAATTATGCTAATGTTTTCGATATCCGTTCTAATGCTTCTTCTGTTCCTTCCGAAATGTGTTTTTTTACCATTCTTGTGAACATTCCCAAAAAACCTGCTAATTTGATATCCCATTCTACGTCTATTCTAGTCTTATTATTTCCTACATCATTTATCATAATGTTTTTTGTGCCTTTCATTGGACCATCTATAATGCTTATTTTAACCGATTTTTTTGGATCCAGTGTCACAATTTCTTTACATATAGAATTTCTAAAACTAATTACTACTTCTCTTTCGATAATCTTTCCTATCTTTTTTGTATTTTTGATAGATTTAGTACCATACCAGAATTCAGGTTCTCTATCAACATCTGCTACGATCTCCCAAACTTTATCAAGTGGTGCAGCTAGTTCTCTGCTAACCTGAATTGCAATCACATCTTATAAATAATTAATCAACTATTTGGACATATCTTTGTCTTTATCTATTAATACTTTAACCATTAAGAACGTATTATAATATATTATAATGAATGTAATAACATAAAGTTAAGGCGCTGTGATAAATTCCAATAAGTATTGAGCCTTTACCATTGAAATCTGTTACTTATTCAGATCTTTCGAATAAACACTACTAATTGACTTCATGATTTGTGATCTATGCTAAAAGCAGAATATAGTTTAATGTATCAATATATTCAATTTTATATGGTAAATCAAAAACTAAGTCGTTAAAACGTTAAAACGTTAAATCAACCAAACAAATTAAAGGTAACCACTCCTATATGACGATGACAAAAAAGACACCAATTTTGGAAATTCTACAACATTAGTACAAATTGCAATTCGACTTTTATCGCATCCTCGCTGCAGACAATATCTCAGTTTTTTATTCTCGTCTTGTTTCGAAAATAATTATACATATATTAATGAATATACCATAATAAGATAAAACGTTCCAGTTTTCTAGAACAATTTATGTATTTCCATGGAAAATACCTGTCACGAAAATTCAGCGATAGACGATTTTCTAATTCTTGGTTTCTAAAACTGCCTTAGTTTAAAATATGTTATTTATTTTCTTTCCATATTATTGTTGTTGTTTTTCATATTTATGTGTCCTCATTCTATACTCGCACCTAAACACTGGGCTAGAGGCGTCCAGAGGTCAAAGCAAGTGAAAAATCACTATTCTTTAGGACAACCAATAATACTTTAAAAGATTATTATTTTATAATATTCATTTTATAGAGCAATCTGTTATACAGAATCTTTAAGAGTCCTGCTTACATCATATATGTATCGGATCATAGAATGTCTAGCAACTCTATAAACGAACAACTAAAACAATTTGAAAATCTCAAACGGAAACTAGAAAGTCCAGAATTACAACAAATAGTTGAAAAGAATTTAGATAAACTTAGAGAACAAAATCGTATGATTCACTCAGAGATTCTAAAA
>JAICEO010000174.1 GCA_025924135.1 Nitrososphaeraceae archaeon
TACTTTCTCTAGATGTACAGCACTTTCTTCACTGTCTGTAAATCCTGTTACCTTTTTACCTTTCAATATTGAGTTTCCGTCTTTATCTGTAGCCTGTAATAATCCTGCGGGGGCATGACATACGGCACTAACAAATTTTCCACCAAAGTAAAAATCCTCAACTAATTTTTTTAAATTTTTATCTGTTGCTAAATCCCACATGGGTCCATGACCACCTGGGATAAATAACGTATCATAATCGTTAGCTGACACTTGGCTTAATACCAACGTATTTGCTAACTTTTCTTGAGCAGATTTATCTTTTTGAAAACGTCTTGTAGAGTCAGTCTGCCATTCTTCCAGGTTGCTCTTTGGATCCATTGGAGGTTGTCCACCCTTTGGAGAAGCAATTGTCACATCATATCCATTATCAATAAACTCATAGTAGGGAGAAGCAAATTCTTCTAACCAAAATCCTGTTTTTTGTCCAGTATTTCCTAATTGATCATGAGAAGTCAAGACAAAAAGAACTTTTTTCTTCATAAAATTTTATTCTTTTTATTATATTTAAGATTTAAAATAAAACTTTGTTAATATCATTATTCTGTTAGCTATAACAATTAGGAAAATTATTCAAGATTTAGAACTAAACCAAGTTTTTTGTGAGAATTATGTAATCCTTATTTCTTCCTTCACTTCACTGATTTTCTTTTTGAGGTTAATATTAGTATTAATTCTACCAATTAATCATAACCTATTTACTAGTAACAGTCTCCATTATCATTGCCATATTACTAACTATGTAATTTGATAAATATGACATAGCTGCGTTGATGTCATTGGTTGAAAAACCTTGTTGTCTAGCAATACATCTAAAATTTGCTCTTATACCACCAATTACACAGCCTATATAAAAATCTGCATTACGCCTCACAAGATTATCTTGGCCAATTCTTTCAAACGTGTCCTCAAGTTGGTCTCTGGCATCTCTAAATTCTGCTACTGTACTATTAAGTGCCTCAAAAGATAATATAAGCATTAGATTATCATTGAATGTCATATTAACTAACTTCATTGAGAGAAGTTAATATTTTTCGATTCAAACCATTGAATTGAATTTTAATTCTTTATTTTTTCCTTTTTAGAGTATGCTTCCTAGATTATCTTCCAAAATAATTACATATACACAAAATACTTCTTAAAAAATCTTATTTCAAATATAATAGGAATTTTCATTAAATTATTTCTTCCATAACTGCACCCAAATTTATGTCAAATTTGTTTTACATCCCAACTGCTATAAAGACCTAATTGTATTTAATCCATTATACATTTGTAGGTCATTTTATGGTTTTAATTTGTTATTTTTTAATTAACAATTAACCTCTCTTATGTCTCATCTTCTTTTTTTCTAAATAAGAACCATTCTTTGGAATCTTTGGAATCGTCTTTTTGTAGACCTGCTCCCAATCCTGACAGAATACCAGTAATAAGTGGATTTTTTTTATATATAGAAGATAAACCTAGTAAAGCACCAATTGCTCCATGATGGACTCTTCTATTGAACAAATATACTTTAGATGGATTTTTTTGCGAATTCCAATAAGATGTCAACATATCAGCAACTGCAGATCCTACCTTAAATGATTCATTATGGTTATCATTATTATTTTCTCTTATCTCATTAAGCATTTTGGATTCAGAACTTTTTATTTGATCATAGATTGATTCTTTTTCTTGTAAATTTTGTTTTAGTATGTTCAATGCAGTAAGACCCATTACTCCTTTAGCTATTTTTAATATTGTTTTATAAGCTGAAATTTCATCATTTTTTATCAGCGCATCTTCTTTTGTATTTAGAATCTCAGATTCTTGAGATGTCATTATAGTGTTATTGATATTATTATTATCATTATCATTGTCATGGATTGTTGGAGATATGTTTGTGGTGTTTGTGTATTTATGGGTATTAACATTATTCCTTTTCATTTTATCCCTTGCTTCGTTAGTTAATGAAAGCAAAGAAATGAGATCTGCTTTTGAATCTGTTGGCTTTTTACCATAAGAAGAGATTAGATCCATCAACCTTCTTTGTTGTTCTTTTTCCTCCTGTAGATGTTGATACAATAGCTTCTTTGAGTCTTGGATAGTAGTTTCTTGTATTCGTCTTTCTAATCGCTCTATTGCAGCGTTTTCAGCTGATAAAATTTCATTTAAATGAACGATAAATTTATCATTTTTGTCGGTATCCTTAGACGAAACCATAAAATGTTATAGATAGCATTGAACTTAAAGATTTATTTGATACAAGTAAACTAATATTTAAAATTTTTATTTGAAAATATTGAATTATCTTTCATTTCTTATTATCTTTCTTTCTGATCCATTATTTTTTATATTCTCATTGGCTAATTATCTATTAATTTGTATTTGACTCAATGCATTGTTGTTTATATTTTGTCCATATACAATAACAATATTATAAAAGGAAAAGTGCAGCTACAAACAATGAAGAAATTACTTAGTTCATATATGTCTATTAATAAAATTATTTTTATAAATAACAAATTCATAATAACTTGATAATTCATGAGATTATTCACAAGATGTGAAAAAGCAGAAAAATAGAAATACCTTGGTATTATGTCATTAATAAACAATATAAGAATTTATAGGAGGATAATTAAAGTGGCTCTAACTATTCACTTTTTCTTAACAAGATTTGATTTCTTAAGTTCCTCTCATTTAGAAAAGAGATTAAAGATCTTTCATCTATAATATTAAATTTATTATTTCTGCCTTTATTGTTCTTAATAGCATTTGTTATTAACCTAAATTTGATAAAATGATCTTCCTTTTTTAGAAAATTAAATCTTTTTGTAAAGATCGTAATCTCCGAATAGTTTAAAACACATAGAACCTATACTGCCATAAGAATGTAGGTCCAAAAAAAAATGAATGAAAATAATAGTATTTCCAATTCCAACAATGGAACAGAATTAAAATGTTCCTTGTGTAAAGAGCCCATATATACTGAAAAAGATGAGGAAATGACTCAAGAAGTAATAGATGGTTCCAAATACTTTTTTCATACTCAGAAATGTTTTAACATCTACAAGAGATTGGAGGACTTTTATGGTAAAAATATGAAAAATTTTATTGGAAATACACAATTTGTTTTTGATACTTTCTGGGATAAAGCCATTCCCACTTCAGATGAAATTCAAGAAATAAAAGATGATAAATTCGGTAAACCATCCCTCAAAGTAATCAAGGATCCTGAAGAAGCAATAAGAACTGCTATCAATCTTATTCAATCTGCAGAGGAAGAAGTATTATTACTTTTTTCTTCAGCAAACGGATTTTATAGGAGAATGGTAAAGGGAGATGGTTTTCTTACTTTGCAAAGATTGCAAGATAAGACCAAAGGTAACATAAAATTAAGAATTTTAACTCCTTTTGATAATAAGATTGTTGATGCTGCTAGCAAATTAATGGCTAAAGGAGTATATATTAAGTATTTACCAGAAGCACTGTATTTAACAGTCACATTTTTGATAGTAGACAGGAAATTCTCTATGACTGCTGAACTAGTAAACGATTATACAGAAATTCCTGCTGAATCGCTAGGACTTTCAACCTTCTCTAATAGTAAATCAA
>JAICEO010000175.1 GCA_025924135.1 Nitrososphaeraceae archaeon
GTTCTTTTTACATTATTTAAGGTGTTGTCTAGTGTCTTGTTTATTGCATCTTGTTGTTGAGTTAATGCATTATTTGTTCTTTCATTGAAATTATTGTTGTCTTTGTTAAATTTAGTTGTATTTTCTTTTGTTGACATGTATATATATAAGTCACTAATGTATATAACCATATGTATTAATGACTATATAATAGTCATATTCGTTTATTTATAATTAATTTACTTATTTGTGTAATTTGAGGTAATATATTCAGAATAACAACAATAACAAGCAAAAAATTTAGGTATTCTGGACAAAGTGGAAGTAATACCGATAGCGGTTCTAAAACATGAGTCTACTATTATAGATATATTATCATCTTGTATTTAGCTTTTATTATTAGAAGCTTAATTTTAGAATTATTTATTAAAATTTATACAAGACTGAAACTAATTATGGATTAAGTGAAACAAACAGAATATACTGCCATTGTTACTGGAAGTACAAGAGGCATAGGTAAAGAAACTGCTTTACTTTTATTAAAAAATGGATTAAATGTAGTTATATCTTCTAAAAGTCAAGATAATGTACATAATACCATACAAGAAATTCATGATACATTTCCTTCTAAAAAAGAAAATATTTTAGGCTTAAAGTGTGATGTTAGCAAACATTCAGATGTAAAAACTCTTGTTGATGTTACGATAAACAAATTTGGAAAAATTGATATTCTTATTAATAATGCAGGAATAGTTTATTATAAAAGTATAATGAATACAACTGAAGAAGAATGGGATAAGACTATTGATACTAATTTAAAAGGTGCTTTTCTAGTTACCAAAGAAGTTCTTCCTCATATGATTAAAAATACAAGAGGTATTATTGTCAATGTTAGTTCTGGTGCAGGAAAAGCTGGCTTTTCAAACTTGTCTTCATATTGTGCCAGTAAATTTGGTATGATAGGTTTGACTGAAAGTGTGGCTAAAGAAATAATTGATAACAATATAAAAGTTATGGCAATATGTCCTGGTGGAGTAGATACAAATATGATAAAAGATATGGTTAATGATGGTTTTAATAAATCTAATACAAATTTCATGAAACCTGAACAAGTTGCAATGAAGATTTATGATATGATAATTAATAAAAAAAATTACTATAATGGACAATCAATAGAATTTTACAATAAGTGAATAAATGAGTATTTCTTAAATCTCCATATAGCGTTATTAAAAAGCAAATCTATAGCGATTCTAAAATAAGAATCTAATGGAGATATAACTAATAGTATTTAGCTTTTATTATTAGAAACTTATTTAATTTTGCTATTATAATTTATTTTAATATCGAAGAGTTTTTCAACAAAAATAGTAACAAAAAATGGAGTTGAGTCACTTCTGACCCCTTTATTGATATAATTCTAACCATTGTGTCTTTAACTTTTATATCTTTGCTAATGCAGATGAATCTGATATTCCTTGAGATTAAAAAAGAGCCATCACAGTATTCTCTATATTACACGAAAGTTCCTGACCTGTTCTTATATCCTCTGAACAACTGTCATCGAAATTGGTACAGACGATGGTATTTTGAGCTATAATTTGCCCTCCCTCAAAACCTCGTGAAAGGCATGGTTGCTTACCTAGTTCAAATCCAGATTCACTAACACTGTATAGACCTTCACCCAATGTTACAACTTTCGGAGTTGCCTCAGATGCAGGGAATGAACTTGGTGTTGGACTGTTACCTGTTACTGTTATTTGAGGATTAAAGTCACAACCTGTTTCTGCATCACATATGGTAGTTTTGTTCACAGATAATTGAGCTGTTGTTGGTCCTGATGGTACTGTACAGTCAATTGATGCTGGGTCAACACTTGTATTGAATACACATTGTAATGTTTGATTGGTTTCTGCATCTCTGATATTGTTGACAGTTACCTCTGTAGCGTTCTGTCCTGGAGGGCCCTGTAGCCCTTGTGTTCCGTTAATTCCATTGGTACCATTAATTCCTGGTGGACCTTGTGGACCTTGAATTCCCTGTGGACCTTGTGGACCAGGTGGACCTTGGGCTCCAGTTCTATTATCTCTACTCATGCCTTTTCTATCATCTTTATCGAATTTAAGATGTTTACAGAATTCTACGGAACTAACAAAAAATCCTTCGAATGGACCTGTTCTACACTCATATTTTTTATCGTCTGTTGGATACGTGCTATAATTAGTCTCACCGTAGTTGTCGTAGCCATATCCTTGAGCTACTGCTGGGTGTAAAAAACTATTGTGGTTGTTATTATTGTTAAGAATTGGCACTATTGCTAACATTACCAATGAACTTGCCAAAAGTCCAAATGTAAATATTGATTTTTTCATATCATTTAAAAACAGTTACAATATATCTGAAATTAGTAGCTACATGTGCTAAGATAGTATTACTAAATTAGATTAGTTAATGTTTATTCTTATTTTCATTTGCTAATTATTATTAGTAAATCCATTTCTATAAATGTTAGAACCTTAAATATTAATTAATTTTCTATAAAGTTCCTATTAGAAAATTGTTTTTTAAATGGATATAAATATAGAATTACTATAAAATAACATTGTATATTTTAGGATATTGAAAAAAGTTAGATTATTTAGTTGCGGTTGAAATTAGTTTGTTGTAATAATTCTGCCAGTTCATTATGCATTTTCAGAAAGGACAATCCTTTTGTTGTAGTCTTGAATGTCCTCGCTCCATCAAGATATTCTATTAAATTATTTTCTATCAAAACAGAAAGGTATTCATTTAATTGGTTATAACTTAGAAATGCAAAGTACATAATTTTTGTCTTGGTTTCTCCTTCTCCATTTGCAGCATCCAGTATCATTGCTACAATTTCTGTCCGGCCTCGATTTCCCATATTAGTAGAAATGTGATTTACTTATTTTAATATTAATACCACAAGAGAAGCTAAAATAACTATACAAAAACATTCTTCATATTATTAACGAATTAAAATTAGAACAGTTCTATTACTACATTGTATTAGCTTTTATAATTAGAAACTTATTTTTAAAATAAATTTAATGAAGTTACTGTAAAAATTATATCAAAAAATATTAAGTTAATTAGTCATTTTTAACTTGAGAAGTTTGTTGATGTAACAATTCCCCAATTTCACTATACATTTTGAGATAGTTTAATCCTTTTTCGGTAGTCTTGAATGTTTGAGTCCCATTACTATATTCTAAGAGATTGTTTTCAATCAAAACAGAAAGGTATTCCTTTAATTGTGCATAACTTAGAAAAGCCGCGTACATAATTTTTGTCTTGGTTGCTCCTCCTCCATTTGTAGCATCCAGTATTTTACATACTATTTCTGTTCTACTTCTATATTTCATATTATTAGATAAGTGATTTAATTATTTTAGTTTAATATCAAGTTAGAAATAAGATAATTATAGTAAAAAAGTCCACACATTATTTGCAAATAAATATTAGTATGATTCTATTACTAAATATTATTTAGCTTTTATTATTGGAAACTAATTATTAGATATATCTACATTATATTGAATTTTATAGAAATATTTCAAGGAGGGAGTAATACAAATAGCATAAAAAGAGGAGTCTAATATATGGTA
>JAICEO010000176.1 GCA_025924135.1 Nitrososphaeraceae archaeon
CCAATACATCTTTGTTCATCAACATCTGGAAGTATTGCAATTGTCATTCAATATTTCACTAATGGTCCGATGTTGGCGAAACTATTTAAACCCTATGTCGATACCAAAACAGCGTTATAATCTACCTATATATGTCAAAAAACTCAGTAGAATATTTAGTATAAAAAATTTAATGTAAGAAAAAGCTAAAAGTATATTTTTTATTTATTTATTCATTCTTAATACGTCTACTTGTCCACTATGTAGCCAATCTTTTAGTTCATCATGTGAAGGTTTTGCATCATGTTTTCCTGCTAAGTGCAAATGAAGAAGAACATAATTAACTTGGTTCAGTAATGGTTTATTATTTTCGTCCCCTCTACGAGCTTTTTCTTTTAAATCTGCTGGAACAGTATTCCACCAGTCACTAAAACTTCTACCCATAGTAACAGTTAATGAGATAGATTAATAAGCCTTTTGGGAATATTAAACACCGTTATAATAAGTTATATTTTATCCTAGAACTCATCTTCAATTAATTTTTAATAATAATCCAAATTATTATAAGCATATCTCCTATATTATTTGTTAATGTATGTCTTTTTCATTTGACGAAATTCTTAAAGCGTATGAATTTTACAAAAAATACCAACTAAAAAAACCATCTTCTCATCATGAACGATTTATATTCCCATTATTTTCTGGAACCTATTTTTGTTATAGAAAAATTGATGTTCACCGTGTAATTTCAATTGCCAAAGCTCTCTCTGAAAATGCAAAATATATCGATATTGGATGTGGTAATGGAGATTTCCTAAGACGAATAAGAAAATATTTACCACATTCTATAGGCATAGAACAAAATCTATTACCTCTTTATTTATTAAAAAAGACTAAACCAGATTATATATATTCAATTCCAATTGAACTTTTCACAAATAAACACAAATTTGATTTAGCCTTTGTTGGATGGATGCAGCCTGGTATTGATTTTCGCAAATATGTTGCTAAACTGGCAAATTGTATAATAACTACATTTGACTCTGGAGGTCAATGTGGTATAAATGGAGGTTGTGAGTATGAAGAATTTGGTTTCCAAAAAATTGCTTCTTGGAGAACTCCATCATGGATCGACGTAAATATTGAACTGATGAACAATTACTATACTGATTCATTAACAAATAAAGATAATGTAAGGCAATATTTATCTAGATTAAGAACAGCTAATAATTTCTGGTATGTCTATTCTAGTAATAGTATATCAAATAAGATCACTAATGCTTTAAAATCGCAAATTCAAAAAGAAGAAAACGATCATTTATTTTCCAGAGAAAAATTTGATTTTGAAGTTGTTTTAGATGAATGTGGCTTTGGTTACTATGAGAAATTGCCTTCTTTACTTTCTACAGAAAAAAGTTTATGGAAAGTACATTTTCATTAAGGATATAATGAGTTAAATATGTTAAATCCTAAGAAAACTTATTAAATTTGAGATATAGCAGCATTAACAATCTTTATCGTGAAATTTGTATTTGATTTAGTCTAAATTTTTCTTTATTCATTTTTCTTGATAACGAATTTCTCTTTTTTCTCTTTAATTAAAGGAATGATTTTTTCCATGATTATTTTATCAAAATGATTTTCATCAAAATCCATATTTAAAATCAAATAGTAATTATTTTCATTATTATTAGTGATTGGTATCAAACACCTACTCATTCTTGTATACCTTCTAAACGTATAAGTTAATTTACCCATTTTTGATTCGAGATTGAATCGTGTTTTATGTCTTGTTATTGTATTAACTGCAAAATCATGATTTTCTTCTAAGGTAAGTAGAGGATTCAAACCTTCTCTATCTCGTTCATTAATAATAATACCATTTTGATCAGTTATTCCAACCCATCTTATAGATTTGTCTAGATTCAATATACTTTGAGTAAAAGCAAAAAAGAATCTAGTATTATCAATATCATTATCATAAACACCATTTTTTTGCGACATAGTTTTGTATATTTAATAGTAAATTTCGATTGTAATAAAAGAGATCTTTTACTGTTATAGTTAGTTGAAAAATTAACTAGATAAGAAATAAAATTTAATTCTCTATTTCTAAATTTTCATCTTGGTTCTTTTCACCATTTGTTCTCCGCATTTACAAGGAAATTTTTGGTGTTAGAATCAATAGAATAGTTTTTGTTTTCTTGCCGTTATATTTGCAATTACAATATAGAATACCCATGCCAATATCGTGGTAATAATTGAGATTAGAGATGGATCGATTGAGAAGGATAATGATTCAAAAATTATAAATGTTGAGAGAAATTTGGTAATGAGATAAGATATTTCTGCTAACCCGATTATTGTTAGTAATTTTTTTAAATCCTGCTTAATTTTTTGCTTATTTTTACTACCATCTTGATTAACATATTTGGATTTATTATCAATGAAATAAAACGTAATAAAAGAAAAATTAAATATTATAAAGTCTGCTACTAGAGAAATAATTGAGATAAGTAAATAATTTGTAGGATATAGCATAAATGCATAATTTACAATAAACACGTCTGCAATTGCCGTTATTATAGCAGCAATAATGATATTTTTATTAAATGAAATTATATCTTTATACTTTGAATAAGATTTTTTGATGGAATTAGGTTGCATCAAGGGCATATCAGATAATCCATTTATATATTTTTTATAGGTGTATTATTATTTCTGCTATTGGAAGAGGTGAAGAAAAGAACCATGTTATAAAACTTCCTTTTTACTTCTTCTCTTTGTCCTAATAGAACTTCATAATATACTAACAAGTCAATGAGACCAGTTTTAGGATCTCTATCCCTTTGTGAGCCATGAACCTTACCACCATACTCCGTAACAATATCAGACAAAATCTCGTATTTCTTTTGAATTTCTGCTATTGAACCTTGCAAATATTCAAATGAATTAGACATCTTTGGTTTAGGCTGTTGTCTATTCCAGGGTTTTTTGCTATAATATGTGGGTTTAGTATTACTAGTTGTTGTTGATGCTGTTGTTGGAATAATAGTTTCTTATTATTGTTAGGTATGTTTGGACATATATGGCGTTTTTGACTGAATACTTCAAAGTATGCATTCTGGTTAACATCCCAATATATCCTAGTATTACATCCATAATTACATGGTTTTGGGTTAATATTAGAAGTTGAACTCATTTCTTGTAAATTCTATTATTGAAGTTTTATCTTTGTTACCATTATTATTAATATTTGTATCATCATTAGCAACATATCCAACAATCAAGTCACTATTCCAATACAAATTTTTTATTAGCGCATAACTTAGATTATAATAACAGTTTTTTTCCTTGTTATACATTAGATAATCGCCTATTTGAAATCTATAACCTTTTGGTTTGTTTACTATCCTGCCATTTTTTAATGCAGTAACGGTGTTTTTAAATTTATAACTATTATTAGTTATTTTCAATAGGTAAAACCTTCCCTCAAATATTACAAATTATTAACCAGGCATTCCTCCTTGTTGTGGTATTTTTATTTATTATATTAGTTTACC
>JAICEO010000177.1 GCA_025924135.1 Nitrososphaeraceae archaeon
AAATATTATACTCAAGAAAGCAGGCTTATCAAGGATTAAAATAACTTCTACTGTCCCAAAATTAAAAGGAGAATTAAGATGGTTACTTACACCACGAATATTAAAGAAGCTATCCTAGCCTTGCTAAATTGTCAAAGGAGAAAAAAGTGAAGGCATCGGTAATAGATTTAGGATATAATTCTATAAAATTAGTTAATTATAATATTATTCAAAAAAATAGTCATTATAGATCATATTATGATAAGTCAATACGAGTAAAACTTGGAGAAGATATGCATAAAACAAATCTTCTTAGATCAGATGCCATGGATCGTACTATAGAATGTCTAAAATATTTTAGTGATATAATCACTATTGAATCGATTGAGCATGTCATACCATTCGCAACCAGTGCAGTAAGAGAAGCTCAAAATAAAAAAATATTCCTTCAAAAAGCAGAAGAACAAACTGGTTTTAAATTTAAAATATTATCTTCAGAAGAAGAGGCATTTTATTCGTATGTAGGAGCTCTAAACTCTCTTTGTATCCCTAACTGTTTATTTTTTGATCTTGGTGGAGGTAGCCTAGAACTTGTTTACACTGAAAATTATAAAATAAAGAAAATAACATCACTTCCTTTGGGTTCACTAAAACTAACTCAAAAATTTTTTTCTAATACTATAGAAAAAAATGAAAATAATAAGAATAATAGTGAGTCAATTCAAAAAAGTTATTTAAATCTACAAAATTATTTATTAGAATCTTTACCAAGCAAAAAGGATTTAGGAATAGGTATTGATTCTGTTACATTAGTAGGAGTAGGAGGAACCTTAAGGGCATTAGCCAGATACGATCAGTTAATTAAAGAATATCCGTTAAAAAAACTTCAAAATTATAATTTGGAATATAATTCTCTATCTATGATAAGAAATCATTTGTTGAGTATGAGTACAAGGGAGATCTCTACTATTGATGTAATAGGTAGCAATAGAGCAGAAACAATTAACACAGGTTTATGTATAGTTTATTTGCTCATGTCAAAATTAAATTTTCAAAATTTAATTGTAAGTACTAATGGTATACGGGAAGGAATTATGTTCGATTTTGTTCGATCATTAAAAACAAATTCTACCAATAGTATATTAAATTCTAAAACTCGAAATATTAAGTTTGATAAATCTCCTTTAGAAAATTGTGAAAAGATTTCAAAATCTTCTACAGGACTACCTCTTTTTATTAATCAACTCTTGTCTCTTCAAATAATAAATACCTATGAATATGATATATTAAAAAAAAGTATACTTTATTTATCAAAAATTTCTAATACTGTTAGTTATCTAGGTAAATTTTATTTTCTGCTTGATGAAGACATTCCAAATATCAACCATAAACAGCAAGTTATTTTAGCTTTATCACTAATATCACTTTGTAAACCAAAAATTGTTTCAGAACTTGTAGAAAATTATGTTTCCTTATTAAGACCACCTTCAAAAAAGAAGAATGGAAAAAAAATTATTGAGAAAATTTCTATTTGCTTACAACTATGTAAAATTCTGAAAAAAATTAAATGTGTTAAAATAATAGAATTTAATAATGAGAATAGGAAAATGATGATATCTATAATGTTGGATAAAGAGGTTAAAATTCATGAATTCTTATTAAAAGAAGTACTAAAACGTTTTGAATCTATATTCAATCTTTCAATAGAATACTCATTACTTCAAAATGCAAAGGAAATTAGGAGATAAAAAAATGGTTATACAACAGACACAACAAAAAGTAAAAGAAGAAAATAAATATGGAGTAACAGGAAAACTCATTGTAGTAGAAGGAATAGATGGATCAGGTAAATCTACTCAAATAAGACTATTAGAGAAATGGCTTAGGTTTAGAAACATACGTGTATTTTTAACCGAATGGAATTCTTCTGAGGCTATAAAAGATGTAACTTCTAAGGGAAAGAAAAAAGAAAAATTAACTCCAACTACATTTTCTTTACTTCATGCAACTGATTTTGCGGATCGCTATGAACGAAATATTTTTCCTCTGTTAAGAGCCGGTTATATAGTGCTAGCTGATAGATATATCTATACAGCTTACGCTAGAGATATGGTACGAGGATGTAGTCCACTATGGGTGAAAAAAGTATATGGGTATGCATTGAAACCCGACCTTGTTTTTTATTTTAGAGTACCTGTTGATGTAGCAGCAGAGAGAATATTATCAGGAAGACCGAAATTAAAATATTATGAAGCAGGTATGGATCTAGATCTCAGTAACGATATTTATGAAAGCTACCGTGTTTTTCAAAGTAGAATAATTGAACAATATGAAAAAATGATTAAGAATGAAAATTTTGTAGTTATAGATGGTACATCTAATATTGAACAACAACAACAACTTGTCCGAGATAAATTCGACGAAATAGTAATGAAAACTAAATCTGATAACAACAGAGGACAAAAAAATGATGAGTGATACCAATCACAAAATCATTTACTATGGACATGGAATACCGTATTATCAGGATATCGAAATAAAAGGGAAATTAATTGTAATTGAAGGACCTGATTCATCAGGCCGTAGCACACAAATATCGTTACTTAATTCACATCTTGAGGCAAATGGTCATGCTGTTGTAAATACTGGGTTGAAAAGATCTGAACTAATAAGTGAAGGTATACTTTGGGCAAAAGAACACCATTTATTGCGAAGAAGAACCATGAGTTTATTTTATGCTGCAGATTTTGCAGACCAGCTAGAGAATAAAATTATTCCTGCTTTGAGGGCTGGTTACATAGTGCTAGCTGATAGATATATCTTTACACTTATGGCAAGAGATGCAGTAAGAAGAATAAATCAAAGATGGTCTCATAATTTATATGGATTTGCAATGAAACCTAGTCTTATTTTTTATCTAGATGTTGAACCTAGAGAACTTTTAAGAAGAGTCTTTGAGAAAAACATGACTCTTGATTATTATGAATCAGGAGAGGATCTAGGACTTTCTGATGATCTTTTAGAATCTTTCTTACTTTATCAGCAAAAAATTAAACAACAATTTATTAGAATGCAAAAAAGTTATGGAATTATCCCAATAGATGGTAATAGATCAATAGAGAATATTAACTTAGATTTACAAAAAAAAATTGACCAATGCTTATCTACGAACAATTACACTTGTGTAAAGTAATTTTATGAGATTAGTATTTATCCAATAAAATTATTGTTTAAATTGAAAAGCGAATGTAGTTGGCTCTTTATTATTTGTATCATGAATAAATTGCATCCGTAATAATTTTCCATATGTAACTATATCTCTAGACATATTTTCAATACGTAGAAGCAATTTAGGATTATTAACATTATAATATTCATCAAGATCATATTCGGTATTTATGGATATACCATAAGGCAAACTCCAGCCATAACATTGACGTATCGCAGTTCTCATATGGTCCATAACAGTCAATCCTTTTTCATGAGAAGATACTATATA
>JAICEO010000178.1 GCA_025924135.1 Nitrososphaeraceae archaeon
ATTTTTGAAAAGAAGTTTTGGCCACACCAGATAGTCGTCAATGGTTCTGTTTTAATGGAAGGAAAAAAGATGTCAAAATCATTAGGAAATATAATACCTTTAAGAATGGCAATACAAGAATATGGAGCAGATACAATTAGACTAGCAATATTGATTTCATCTGAGCTTCTTCAGGACGCAGATTTTTCCTTTGATACTGCAAGATCTATCAGAATAAAATTATTAGAATTATACACTCTTTCACAACAGATTTTGACTTCTAATTTTTACAATAAAGTATCAAACCCAAATTTATCATTAGATGAATTACTTTATGTAGATATATCTGAAAATGAATATTCTTTGGAGTTAGAAGATAGATGGTTAATAAGTAAATTACAAAGGCTAATAAATAATGTTACCAGATCTATGGAAACATTACGTATACGAGAAGCTCTTCATAATATCTTGTATGTTTTCGATCAACATATTCATTGGTATAAAAAAAGAATTAATGCTAAAAAACGAAGTAATGATAATATGGTGAATAAGATACTAATTCTTTGTTTTTCTATCAGAATAAAATTATTATCTCCATTTGCTCCATTTATATCTGAAGAAATTTGGAATAGTTTAGGTAATCGATCTTCCGTTGTTTCTTCAAAATGGCCCACTGTTTTCAATGAAAAGATTGATCCATTATCAGAGGAATCAGATGAATTCATAAAAAAATTAACATTAGATATATCTAATATTATTAAAGTAACTAAAAAATTACCACGTACTATATATATATATTGTTCTTCATCTAGTAAACAAAAAATTTATCAGAAAATTCTTAAAATAATTACTTTAACTAATGAAAGAAATTTTGGAAGTATAATGAAAAAATTAATACAAGAGCCTGAAACTTCTTCTGCAAAAAAGGATCCTTCTTTTGTTAAAAAAACTGTAGAAGATATTCTTTCTGAATCTGTTGAATCAAGAAGTAACAGATTAAATTTGAACTCATTGGATGAAATTTCTATAATAAAAGATTCAGAGAATCTAATATCTAAAGAAATCGAATTTGAAAATATTCAAATAATTGTTTACTCAGAAGAAGAAAAGGAAAAATATGATCCAAAATCGAAGTCTAGATTTTCAAGACCTTATAAACCTGCTATCTATTTAGAATAAGATCCTTTCGCTTTATTACTTTTTCTTGAAATATAAATCGATGAAATCATATACAAGCTAAACCCACAGATTGACATTATTAATCCATATAAAGAAAGTGCTCCTCTATCTTGATAGTATCCTATACCGAGAAGTATCGCTCCTAATACCAAAATAGCTATACCTGCCCTTGCAGGACCTGGCATTTCTTTTTTCTTTTTCACTAGTGGTACATGTTTAGTTTTTTCGCAATATATTTTTATTTTTGGACGGTAATATTGTATCAATGAAAATTGCTGTGGTGGGAATTGGGGTTGCAGGAGCATATTTAATGAATCAACTTAGTAATAATCATGATATTCATATAGTTGGATTTGAAAGAATGAAAGAAGAAGAACATGATGCAGTTTGCGCTTGGGCAACCAGCAAAAATGTTATGGTAAACTATACAAAAAAATGTAGCCTAGATTTTGATAACTATATCTTACATGATGGTAAAAGTATGAGCGTAGACCTTGGTGAAAGCAAGCATATTGATATAGGATTAAAAGGTATGGTTAGTTATGATAAATTAAAACTTATTCAAGATATGATAAAAGGAACAGAAATTAAATATGGAAAAGCACCAAAAAAGGAAAATTTAGAAGCTGACTTTGATCTAATTATAGATTCTACTGGTTTTCACAGGAATTATCTCCCTAAACTTGACTACGAAATGTGGGTACCTTGTGTTCAATATAAAGTCAAATATGATAATAATAATGTTCCCTATGATGATTTTTATCTTAAAGGATTTCCTTCTATGTCTGGCTATTTCTGGTATTTTCCATTAGGAAATGGATATGCACATATAGGTGCTGGTGATTTTACAAGAAAAAATCACAATCTCTTTGTTGAAAACTTTCTAAAGAAATACAAATGTGAGATAATTAAAAAAAATGGGAGACCTGTAAGAATTAGTCCACCCTCGAAATCAGAACCATTTTATGATGGTAAAAAGTCTATAGGAGTTGGAGAATCGATTGGTACAGTTTATCCATTGCTTGGTGAAGGCATAATACCTTCAACAATCTGTGCGGATCTCTTTATAAATAATTTGAATAATTTTAAAAAATATAGAGAAGAAGTTCTTAAGCATTTTAGTATATATTCATTAGTTTTCAAGTTTATATTAATGAAAATTACGGGTACCTTTAATCTTGTAAAAAACTCTTTCGATTTACTTAGAATATATCATCATATGAAAAATAATCAAGATCGATATGGAATGGAGGTAAAGATTGCTGAATTGATGAAAGTTTCTACTCTTTAACTATCATATGAAAAATTCTAATATTTTTATCTTTTTCCGTTTGAGTCACAGTTATAAATGGATTTAAAATAATTCAATATAGATGAGCAATAAAGCTAATACGAATAAATCAGCAATTGAACAAAGAGTCAATGAGTTAGTTCAGCATTCCAGAACACTAGAACTTTATCTTAATGAAGTATTAGAAAGAGAATCTACAGTTACAAAATTAATTGAAGAAGCTCGTCTTGCCTCATATGCTCTTCAAAATATTCCCCTAGATAAAGAGAATGAAGCATTAATGCCAATTGGAGTAGGAGTATATTTAAAAACAAATATTCCTTCAATTGATAAATTATTGGTTAATATTGGTGCAGGAGTTACAATAGAAAAAACACATGAAGATACTCTACACTACATAGAGTCAAGAATCAAGGAATTTGAGATTGGCTTAAATCAATTAAGAGAACAGAAGAAACAAATAACTTCTCAACTTGAACAGATCCAACATCAAGTAAATTCTATGTTGCAACAACAAACTTCATAATATATTTAATAAATGCAAAAAAGAAAACATAATACATTGTAATTTAAATTATTTTTGTGTATGATTATATATGTTTGATAAATTAAAAAAAGCTTTTTCAAATATTATTTCTGATATCGGTAAAAAAGAAATTTCTGAAAAAGACCTTAAAAATACTCTATTTGATCTTGAAATTGCATTGCTAGAAAGTGATGTAGCCCAGGAAGTTATAGATGATATCTCTGCTAGTTTGAAAAATAAATTATTGGGTCTATCTGTTGAAAAAGATAAAACACCAGAAGAATTAATTCAATTTCATGTCCAAAAATCTATTTATGAAATTCTTACCAAGTCAGGAACTCTGGACTTAGTTAAAGAAATTAAATCCAAAAAAGAAAATAAAGGGAGCCCATTTATAGTAG
>JAICEO010000179.1 GCA_025924135.1 Nitrososphaeraceae archaeon
AAACTGTTTTCCCAAAATCATATAGTGCAATAGCAACTCATGCTCTTGATTTTATTGAAAGAAATATGGGAAAAGAAGGCATTGAAAAGGTTCTACGTGAACGCCAGACTGAGCTTTTCGATCAATACTATAAGCGTCTTAAGGATTTGGATTTTGATAAACAAGTCAAGGAATTAGCTAGGATTCGAGATGAGGAAGGATATATTGCTGAATCAAAGAAGGAGTCAAAAAGGAGTGGAGGAAAACATGTTCTTTTAGAATATAATTGTCCAATTATACACATAGCTGAAAAACATTGGGAAGCATGTTCAACTGAAACTGAATTATTTGAAAAACTCCTTGGAGCTAATATAGAAACAACACATAGGGCTGCCAAAGGCGACCTGATTTGTAAGTTTGTAATCAAAGAAAAAAAGGAAGAATATTTCTAAATTTACTTTATGCTAACAGTAACAATCTTATATTCTTTCTAAAAAAAAACTTAATGTAATCTTTACAAGTATTTATCATAATTATCTCCTTTGAAAAGTCTAAAGAAGCTTTGATGCATTCATTCTCTATTTCTTCTGACTCTTTTCTTTCCACTTGATCCTTCGCCAATTCATTTGGCCATTAGTTATTATTTTGTATATACAAATTACATTATCGAAATGATATGCTTCTATAATTACCTTAATCTTGTTTTTGGTAAAGTGTAATATATGTTTTGAAATTAATATTTCATTTTTTAATAATTTAATAATTACAATAAGTATCTGTAATTAGGATAAAAAATAAAAAATGAAATAAAATATTATTATATTAACAGATCTAATTTTTACTTATTCCAGGAACAACAACATTTCTGAATAAATGTGACGAAATAACTAAACTATCATTATATTTGGCTAGTCGTGATTGCACCTCGTGAGAATTCAATACAATACTAGATTCTTTTTTAAAGTGATCTATTGATTTCCAAACTTGATAACTAACGAATACAGAACTCTTACCAATCCCTTTGTATAATTCTGTAGTTATAAATCCAGGTTGTTGTTTAAAGTAACTAGAAATTTCTGTCCAATCCTTTAAAAACTGTTCAATTTTATTTGGGTTTACATCAAATTTATTTATTAAAATTACTGAATCTCCATTTTTGTTCTCTTCCTCTTCTACCATCTGATCGTTAATTGTTACATTTTTATCCATTTCAATGAATTTTATCATTATTATGAGTTAGGATAAATACAATAATACTATTTCTTTAATAGTGTAATATGAAGTTCAAGATAAAGGGGAAGAGTAAAGGAGAAGTTGGCTATATGCATAGTTATGCATAGATACAGAGAACAACGCATTTGCGTTATGGGAAAGTAAAAAGTAGATAAAAAGGCATAAGTCAATTAGGAATTCTGATTAGTAATATAATATCCCTTAAGACAGACAAAACTATACAAAAATAGCAAAGCAGTTGATAGAGTTTAGAAGCGAGTAAATTGTTTTTGTCATAATTCTTGGTCCAATATTTATAAAATAACTAATAGTAAAGGATTTGATTATATGAAAGCTAGTCAGGGGAATGTGTTTATTTTAATATGAAAGTTATCCTATAGTATATTTAACAAATATTATACTGGGTTTGACGGAATAACATGGGTTGATTGACTTTAAAAACATGTGAAAGAAGTAAGGGGGAGGAATAAAACAAACTTAGATGTTATTACTACTCTTTTCCATAATCCCATGTAGAAAAGAATTTTGACTGATTTCAATAAGTACATTTTTTCCATTCTTTGAATGCTCTGTTATCATTTTTGCTATTGGATGATCTAAAATTCCAAGATATTTCGAACTTATTTTCTCTCTTTCTAAAACCGTTCTATTTAGATCTTCTACTATAGTTACTGAGCCTTTGCCTTTTACTCCTTTATAAGGAAAATTCTCATCATCTATAGAAAAATATAGAATTGGTTTTTTGCGAAGATTTTTAGTTTTCTTGGATATTTTAGCTGTTGTTACGAAAAGTTTTTCTCTGTTTTTATCATAATAAAACCAGACAGCTTTTGTAATGCTAAGTTTGCCAAAAATGATGGCTTCATCGTTTTGCCATAAAATGTTTTGTGAAATACAATTACTTGTTATTACTATTTTCTGATGTCCTAACTATCAATGCAACACCTATCAAAATAACGATTGTAGCAATAATAGTTAGATAGGTGACAGATTCACTTAGAATTGCCCATCCCAAAAAGACTGCTACAATAGGTGCCATATAAGCAAAAGTATTAGCAATGGGTACTGTACTAACTTTGAGCAACCAATAAAATTCAGCTAACGGTATAACAGTGCCAATAAATATTAAAAATAGGTAGGATATCAGTAAGTTAAAGTTTATATCTGAATAAGAAGAAGGAAGCAGATTTAATTCTCCGGTTAAAATACTAGGAAATATTAGTAACAAGCCTCCGATTAATGTAATCATTCCTGCAGATAATAAAAAATTTTGAGGCAATGATACTTTACTAGAAAAGATAGATCCTAGTGCCCAAAGTAGTGAACTTATTAATAATGATGCAATTCCTATTAGACTTAATCCTTGATCTCCTCCAATTGATGGTCCAACAAGAATTATCATGCCACTAAAACCAAGAGTAAGACCGATCTTTGTTAAATTTGTTATTTTATTTCTATATATTAAGAACATAAATAATACTACCCACAAAGGAATTGTTGAATTTAGTAAGGAGGCAATTCCTGCAGAGAGATATTGAGCTCCATATGCTATCAATCCATGTCCACCAAGTATCAGAAACGCACCAATAATCAAAGCATTTCTGATATATCATATTAAGACCTCCATTGATTGACGATATAGATGGTCTTTCTATTGCAGCAAGGGATGGAGAAATATGGAATAATCGTTTTTCTCAATTTCCAAATCCAAATGAAATACAAAAAAAGTACATACAAGAAATGTTAGAATTGAGGTCAAAGGGTTCAATTTTACCATTTATAACAATACATAAAGCTTCTAATACAATTGTTGGTACTACTCGTTATCTCAATATTGACTACGAAAACCATCGACTCGAAATAGGACATACTTGGATAGCTAAATCTTGGAGAAAGACATATGTTAATACTGAAGCAAAATTTTTGATGTTACAATATGCATTTGAAAAACTAGCATGTATAGCTGTAGAAATTCGTACTGATGTTCTCAATATAGTTTCACGTCAATCAATCCAACGATTAGGTGCCAAACAAGATGGCATATTACGTCATCATAAGATA
>JAICEO010000180.1 GCA_025924135.1 Nitrososphaeraceae archaeon
AGTAGATGTACAGTTTCGTGATCTCAAACGACAAATGTCGTTTATTAAAGAAAAGATAAATGATGCTAAAATAAAACGCAATATCTATCAGCACCAAAGACAGAAAACAGGAATCCCTGTTGTTTCTTTAGTAGGCTATACTAGTTCAGGAAAAACAACTCTGTTTAATCTTCTTACAAATGAATATAAAGAGACATCATCAAATTTATTCACTACTCTTTCGACTACTACAAGATCATTTAAAGTTCCTCATAATAATAAAAATAAGGGAGGACAAGGAGGAATATTAATTGTAGATACAGTAGGTTTTATCAGTAGACTCCCAACTTATATGATTGATGCATTTAAATCGACTTTAGAAGAATCGCTTGGTGCTGATCTGATACTACTTTTAATAGATTCATCAGAGAAAATCGAAGATATGAGAATAAAATATTCGAATTGTATGGACATTTTAGAAGAATTAAATGTTAATAAATCCAAATTATTTACAGTATTAACTAAAGTCGATCAAATCGATACAAGAATGATTAATGAAATTGTAGATAAATTAGAAATAAATAGTGATGTAATAGCTATATCATCCAAAACGGGATATGGCATTCATAAGCTTAAAACATTATTGATGAGAAAGCAATTTCTAGAAAATAAATATAATGAGAATACAAATGTTAAGATATAGTATCTAAAACGTTACTAAAAATTAGTAATAATCCTATGGATATAAAATATTTATATTTCATATAAATGAGAAAAAGTACTTTATCCATTAAATATAGTTAATAACTGTTATCTTAAATTGATGTTATTTTCGAAATGTCTTAATCTTTTATCCAACTCCAATAGTCATTTAGCCCAACCAAATACACCAGCAAAAAAATTGTTTATAGTCAATAATGGGTATTACTAAAATAGAAAAATATCCTTTCTTTAAATAAATTGTTTTACTGCGAATCTTTCATTAATGGGAATAGTATTAAATCTATTGAAATGCAATGGAATCATCTAATATTGATGCTGTACAATACCTTTGTAAAGTAGATAGCAATCTAGAAAAAATTATCAAAATAGTTGGCAAATATTCTATAAATATTCGGAACGATCCTTTTCAATCTCTTGTAGAATCAATTATTTATCAACAACTAGCAGGAAAAGCTGCAAATGCGATTTATAATAGGTTTATTAATTACTACAATAATAAGCAAATAACACCCACTCTAATTTTAAATTCGCATAATGATAATTTAAAAAAAGTTGGTTTATCTAATAGAAAAATAGATTACTTAAAGGATCTGGCATTACATGTCTATGATGGTCGAATAAATTTAGAAGAATTACCAAAGATGAATGACGAAGAAATTATCAATAAATTGGTAAATGTAAAAGGAATTGGTCGGTGGACCTCGGAAATGTTTTTAATATTTTCTCTTGGAAGACAGGATATATTACCTGTTACAGATTTAGGAGTAAGAAAAGCTATACAGAAAGTATATTCTTTATCCGAACTTCCAAAACCAAATATAATGATGGAAATAGCTAAACCGTGGAGGCCTTATAGAAGTATTGCTACATGGTATCTGTGGAAATCTTTATCTAATTTTAATACTATTGGTTAAGAACTTAATCAGTTTTTCAGTATTCATACTTTATGTCTAATAATTAATAACTATGTTTTCTTTTTTGTTAATTAATTATTTGTCCTATTACTAATCCAAATACTAAACTAAAGATCGTTATGTGTTATTATAATACTTTCTATAAGAAATTGTAACTTAGATTATTTTATAGTTAATATGTATGTAGTAGTGTAATTCCAACCGACAGGGCCTGCAAATTCGTCTTTGTCTATAGTGCTATTTGTTTCATTATTTGTAGTCTTAATGTTTCCCTTAAATTTAAGTTCATAATCACCATGAGGTAAAGGTTTTAAAAATACCCAATTTCCATCAGAAACTGCTTGAGAGGTCTGAGGTGGTAAATCTAAAATATTATTTTCAGGTAATGAAAAATTAAAAATATCTGATTGAATACGGTAATCTTCTAGATTTGGTATATTTACACCATTAAGTGTTGCAAACTCTGGAACCGTTTTATCTTGAATTTTTTTAGCACAATTACTTAATTCCTCTTTTGTTTTCTTTTTTGGATATTCAGCAAATGAACATTCAGAATTTAATACAGGAAATAGTATCCCTACTCCGTAAGGAATTTCACAATAGCGCACAACTGAGTGTTCATATGTACCTGGGAAAAACCATACTGGTTCTTTCTGATTCTCTTTACACAATTTTCCAGTATCATCATATGCAGGATGGATAATTTGTGGAATTGAATAAGCCCATTGCCACCATTTTACAGTCCAATCTGCATATGTGAAATTAAAAGGACTAGAACCAGCTTCAAAAACTAATTTAGAAATATCAAAATTAGTATTATTTGTTTTATTAGTTTGATTAGAGAAGCCTTCAGTAAATGAAACAATATTATTCAGATTTACAAGAATTAAAGTTATCATAAGTGAACTTAGAATTGAAATAAATTTTATCATATTCATGTTTTTATTTTAAGATATATAGAACTTATCATTGCCATTTAAAAGAAAATTGATTTGTTTTGGCATTTCAAAACACTTAATTAAAACACTTAATTAAATCCATTTTAAAGGCTAATATGTTCAATATAGTTGATAAAGATAAATTTAATGTGGACAATTCAAAAGTATCGTTATTACTTTCTACATTTATATTTTTTATGGTTGGAACGGCGATATCTATAGTATCTATTGATTTCAGCTCAATTGTTTTTGCATCTTCAGATATAAGCAATAATAATAACTCATCTATATTGTATTCATCTTCTATTCTTGATAATAATAGCTACACTTTTATAGAACAAAAGACTGGTATGTCACAACCTGCTCCTGTAAGGCATCCTGGACAACCATCGCATGAGGTAGTATTTGCGCTCCCTTTAAGAGATGATGGAAAGGTCTGGTCTGGAACGGTAACATTTACCGCAAGTAAACCAATAGAGGCGGAGATTCTTCATACTTATGCTCCAGAACAGAAACCAGATTCATTACATGGCGAACCTTATCATGCAGTATTGCCCGGTAATAAGAGTATTGCTATTACTCAGATGAGAGATATAGTTGATGTACCTATAGAAATAAACGGTACTGGAATAAGTTCTGGTTCATTTAATTTTGTAGGAAATGCACTAGTTTTTCATAAAACAAATGGTGAACCAT
>JAICEO010000181.1 GCA_025924135.1 Nitrososphaeraceae archaeon
ATCTATTGAAGATTGATTATCTTCTGTAGAAATTGTTCCTTTTCCTTGACCAAATACTGTTTTATTTTCTATAACGGTATTTACAAAAGTTTCTTCATTAACCATTTTTCCTATTCCTTTTATTGTGCCTTTCTCTATACACTTATCTTCAAAAATTATATAAGGATGAGACTTTATTTCTTTTGAAGCAAGACATTCTAATGATGTAGCTATATAAAATGGTTCTAATTCATTAATTTTGTTAATGGTATTATTTACAAAGGAAGTTTCGGACATTTCTCCATTAACATATACAAAATTTATAATTAGGCTTAACAAAGAAAAAATTCCTGTAATTATAAAGTAATAAGTGTTTTTTTGCATAATATTTTCCAAATAATATGAAAAATAATAATGTTGCTAAAATATTAAAAGAGCTCTTTTAACTTAAGATATTATCATCTTTTATTTTCAAATAATCTAATGACTATAGATTACAACAAATAGGATATTTACAGCTAAATCCATTTACTTAAATTAACAGCACCATAATAACATTTGTATGTTCTATATTATTATTATCATATTTTTTCGATTCGCAGTTTTTGTTATTCGCTTACAAAATTATTTCATGATATCTCTTTAACTCTAAAGGTCTTGCCAGAAGAGGATTTAATTTTTCTATTAAATTAGTCATATGTGGTTGCTTGAAATGCTCTTCTATTGCTTTTTCATTTTGCCATAGCTCATCAAACATAAAAGCCCGAGGATTTTCCACTGATTTATGAGGAACATAAGCAATATTGCCAGGTTCCTTAAGTGTGGGTGGAATTAGATCAAGTAATATTCTTTCTAAGTCTGTTTCTTTTCCCTCTTTGGCTTCTAGAAAAGCTAATAGTCGAATAGCACTTTTAGTTTTGTTTTCAAATTTTTTAATATCTGTAGTTTCCCTGTATACTATTTATCTTTTATATTATTAATTAAATATATTTTGTATAGTACTTGTATAGAAAAGTCAATATTAACTAATACTTATATTATCAAGCTATCGAGTATTTGTTCTGTATTTTCTATCTTAAAATTTTATTTCAATAATCATCAATACTTATTATGTAGAGCAAATTTAATAAGATGAATATGCAGAAATGACATTGTTGAAAATATCTTTTTTGTATGCCATCTTCTTTTCTCTAGTTATAGTGACATGGCAGGGATTAACTTTTGTAGCAATCTATGCACAACCTGTTCAGAATTCTACTAACATAGAAATGATCAAAATAGGAGATTTATTATATTCTACTAATAATGGAAATGTTACCAACATAAGAATACTAGATACTACTGATCCAATTAAAACAGAAGTGTCATTTGTTGAAAAAGGCGTAATAAATGGAACAATACAAGTTACTAATCAAGGAACGTATATTGAGACTTATCAATCCAATAATATTATAAGAGGAGAAGGAAAAGGCATAATAACAGCAAACAATGACGAAATTGTAACTTGGCAAGCTTATGATAGTGGACAACTACTAGAATCAAATGATAGTCAAATTTATCATGGAATTATTTTCTTCAATTCTCATTCTCTAGGAAAACTTTCATTTCTTGACAACAAGGTTGGTCTTTATATAATTGAGATAGGAAATGATGGAAGCTATAGTAGACACATTTGGGAGTGGAGATAATATAAATTAAAAAATTTAATCATTCTTATGCTTAAGTATAGTTATATATAACCATGTAAAATTCCCTTTCTTTTAAATAAACAAAAAGAAAAAAAATATGATTGATTGATTAATTCTTTTTCAATTGAATTATTGATCATTATCATCTAATATTAAAAATTTCATTTACACTAGTCACACTCAATCCAGATGCTGGTCCTCCTCCTATCACATATATTTTATCATCATTAGTAGACACAGCTGCCAATCCGTGACGAGGAGTAGGTAATGGTTCTTGTGATTCCCATTCGTTACTTTTAACATCATATTTTTCGTTATTGTTGTATGTTTTAGTAAGGTCTTCGCCACCAAAGACATAGATTGTTGTAGTATTATTGATTGATGCTGCACTAATTCCACTTCTTTCTGAAGGCATTGATTCAACTGTCATCCATTTATCTTCTATAGGATCATATCTTTCAGTAATATTGGTATTAACAATAGGATACAATCCTACAGTTCTTCCTCCTATTACAAATAGTTGATCATCAACTACTGCTGAAGCAGCATGATGTCTAGGAGTAGGCATTGACGATTTGGATATCCATTCATTAGATAAAGGATCATAAGCTTCATTTACATCTACAATTTGAGAGGAAGCATAACCACCAATGACATATAAAATTCCATTAACAAAATTTGCATTCATTGCTCCTCTTGCAGTAGGCATTGGTTTACCTTCTATCCATTTGTCCTCTATAGGATCATATATGAATAATTTATTGCTTGGAACCCAGTTATCAATAGTAGTAGTGGAGCCACCAATAACATAGATTTTGCCGTTCAAACTTGAAGCAGCAGTATGATGTAGTGGTTGTGGTAAAGGTGCTACTGTCTTCCAAGTGTCATTCTTAATATTATAAACTTCTACAGTACCTAGTACTTTACCAGATTTGTCTAGTCCACCAATCACGTAAATATTATTTCCGATAATAGTAGCAGTAACTTCTGTTCTAGGCGTTGGCATAGATGTTCCAATAGACCAAGAAGATTCAGTAGTTTCTGTAAATGCTTGTTGTCCATCAAAAGTTGATGAAATCACAACAATTAATAGTAAAGTAAAAACTGAAACTATAAATGATTTGTAATTCATATCAAAATATAATTTTCTTTAATAAATAAGATTATCTATATTGAAACATAAAAATTATAGTTTTAAATAACTTATTATTAGAAATATGACTAATAAATATTGAAGAAAAAAAGTTATGGCAATTAAATAGTGGATAATTTAGAACTGCCAAATAATGTAGAAAATGCTTGACACCAGATTAATACTGTATTATATTTTTCAAGATCAGTATTTTCAGGAATTGGATAATTCTGGTTCCCCATGTTGCCCTTTAGTCTTCCTAGACTAACAAAATCTTTAGCAGTAGTATCTGTAGAAAGATAAACATATAGATCTGGTCCATTAGTCACATCAAGATTTTCAAATCTCAATATTTGAGTTCCATCTGGAATTTGTAATACTTTTACTTGACCAGAGGCCATATGAAAACCGTCTCCAGCATCAATTAAAT
>JAICEO010000182.1 GCA_025924135.1 Nitrososphaeraceae archaeon
TATCATTGTCTCTAGAATCTTTCTTATCTCGTTTATCATTGTCTCTAGAATCTTTCTTATCTCGTTTATCATTGTCTCTAGAATCTTTCTTATCTCGTTTATCATTGTCTCTAGAATCTTTCTTATCTCGTTGATCCTTTTTATCGCTAGAGGCCTGGACATCATTGAAATGTACCCCAATTGAGATAGTTCCAGCGATTAATAAAACAGCTAGAAAAACCCCTTTTATTTTAGACTTGTGCATTAACCAAACTTTAAAGCTTTAATATATCTAAGGTGTGAAGCATTATAATAGATCTATGCCAGTTGTATTTCTAATAGATTTTTGATTGTATACCAGATTCGTACAAAAGATATTATTTATTCTCATAAAATATTTTTTACTATTTTTGTTTATTTATTTATATAAAAAATTTTATTATCTTATAGTGAGAGGAGATTGGATATTAAGACAAGAAATTTAGAAAAAAGATCTACTTAGTTCCATAAACTTATATAACTAATTGAGATACTGTCTCAAGTCGAAATCTAATGGCAAAAGGAGCAAAAAGGGGTCGTGTGCGTGACAAATGGAAAGATAAAAAATGGATAATAGTAAATGCACCAATAGCTTTTGGTGGAAACCCAATTAATTATCTTCCCATAACTGATATTGATAATTCGAAAGGGAGAATTATAGAGAATACATTATATGATATTTATAAACAGGATCCAAATCAGCATCAGATTAAGGTATTCCTTCAACTAGATAAGATTACTACTGCTTCTGCTAGCACAATATTCGTTGGTCATGAATATGCTAAAGAATACTTGAGAAGCCTTGTAAGGCGAGGTAGTTCAATGATAAATTTCATTAAGAATTATACAACATTAGACGGTTTTACTTTTCGTTTATCAATTGTTACTTTCACTCAACGAAGAGTAAATACGTCTGCAAAACATGAAATTCGATTGTTAATCGATAAGATGTTAACTGAAAAAATAAGCCAGTTAAATCTTGACCAATTTATTCAGGAAGTTACTTTAGGAGGGCTTAGTAAGGAATTACTAATTGAATCCAAGAGAATTACTTTTATTAGACATTTAGGAATCAAAAAATCGAAATTGATATCAACACCCGAGTCTAGATCAGTATTTGAAGCCAAACAAATAGAGACTCCATCCCCGATTGCTGTATAGAAATTGCTAGGGCCAATATATTTGATTTTCAAATGAACAAATCTAATACCATCCCTATGGGTAATATTATAGTAAATTAGAATAGGAAAGCTGTTTTGAAATTACAGTTTACTTAAACAAATTGGAACCCCATCATCACGAAGTTGGCCTACTTCTATTCATGAGTTCTTACATCGATATAGTAGTACATGCTACGGAGGATAAAAATATAATAACTAATTCTGTTTTATCTACACTTGAAATATCGCATCTTGATAAATTTAAAGAAATAGAATACGAAGGACATTGGGGTAATAAAATATTAAGATTAACTGCTGAAATCAAGCAAAAAGATGCACAAACATTAATAAAAAAAATTTTAAGATCATTATCATTTATTGATAAAGAAAATTTACTGGATAATCTTGAAAAATATATCGACGAAAAGGGAAATCTCTATTTGAGATTAGATAAACAAAAGATGTGTAAACATAAAATTTCTCTATCTGAAAGTGAAGGGGTAAAGATTAAATTTAGAATTAATAAAAATCCAATCATTCTAAACAAAAAAAGTGGCAAAGTACACGATGAGATTTATTTTTTATACAGGAGGTTATTGCTCTCTTCCGAAAAATAGATTTATGCTTTAACCTTCCAGCACAAGAATGTTTTAAATGGAAAAAAATTCATCATTTAGACATGATAGGAATTGATAATTCAAAAGAATATTTTAAAGAAAGTGTACAAACTCATGTCATTCATGATTCCTTAGTGTTACGATTTAAAATTAAACCTAAAAAGTCTCCTTTATTTAAGTATCTGGTAGTTCTTCATGAAGCAGAAACGAAAATAAATTCAAAAATACCTTTTTTTGATATATTTAGCCTGAATAGTTGGAATACGTATAAAATAATGTTAAAAAAATTAAAAAAACTAAATAGAAAAAATATAGGAATTGAAATAAAAATAAGAGAAATCCGAAATAGTAATTCATACGAAGTTGGAAAGTGGATAAAATCCATAAAAGAAATTAATAAGTTTTGTAAATTAACCGACAATCAATTGATAATTTCTAGTGGAGCAGAAACTAATTATGAATCTATTTCTGGCAATACCTTTGATTCCATACTTAGAATACTCGAAATTGAGCCTATAAAGTATTGGAATGAATTAGAAAAATGGATAGATACACGAGCGTATTATGGTCCTTCGTAGGAAAGATAAGCGTCGTTATTTATTATTATATGTAAATGATGAAATAACTACTCATTTTCAAGACACTAATAATAGAGATAAACACGAGTCCATTACAATTTTAAGGAAGCGTTTTTCTGAACTATTTGGAACAATCGAATTAGAAAAAGCGAGGATAAAGGTTATTTTCGAAAATAATTTATCGTCTCCACATTTTTTAATTCTAAAATGCAACTTAGAAAGTATTGATAATATGTTATGTGCAATAGCTTTCACCTCTCCGCCATTAACGACTATCAGATTATCTGGGACGATTAAAAAATTAACCTCATCAATTGCAATAGAAATATGAAAAATAAATTTAACCAAGATAGAATGTTTTTGAATGGATAAAATATTACAGGATTAGTTCGGAAACAATTTCCAAAAATATCATTTTCTTATAAAGACCTATAAATCGTTAAAAATAATTCGTTAACATTAGTTAAAAATTATTTCCCTCTTTTATTCCTGACTTATTTAAATAATAGTATAAAAAAATTGACATATAATGTATAAGAACATTTATAGGAAAAATTAAAATAAAAAATTTATTTAATATCTGTAATTCAATTGAAAACATTATTTTGTAGGATTTCGCTTCTTTATTTAATGATTTTAATTTGTCTAATCATTCAGTTAAATAATATTTTTATTGACCAACACGTCTTTGGAAAGGATAACGATGATGAGGACTCAAAGGATAACGATGATGAGGACTCAAAGGATAACGATGATGAGGACTCAAAGGATAACGATGATGAGGACTCAAAGGATAACGATGATGAGGACTCAA
>JAICEO010000183.1 GCA_025924135.1 Nitrososphaeraceae archaeon
ATATCCAGAAACAGAAAAAGTAATTCAAGCCCTTCTCTCTGAGAGAGCAACACATCTAGGAATAAACAACAACAACAACAACAACAACATTGATCTTAATAACTCTCAAAATGTCGCCAGTGATCTCAAGTTAGACTCTCAAGGAGATGTTAATTTTTCAAAAATAAAATCTCCAGAACTTTACTTTGGATATGAATTTGCAAGATCTTCTCTAGGCAATATAGAAGGCTTTAAACCTAATGAAAATGTATCCTATAACCTACCTGATAATCCTGAAAAAATCAACTTAAACTCAATATATCTCAAAGGAAACTGGAAGAATAATCCAGATCACATGAAATTACAAAGTAATAATGGAAGTGTGTTATTAAAATATAATTCAAAATCTGTGAATATAGTAGCTGGTGGGAATGGTAGCTTTACAGTAACTCAAGATGGAAAATTGATTACAAATTTGTTAAGCAAAGATGCATTTAGTGATGGAAAATTCCTTATAGATAACCAAAGACTATATAATTTAGTAACAAATAAAGATTATGGAGAACATACAATAAAAATTGATATTAAAGGAAAAGGATTTGAAATCTACACATTTACATTTGGTTAAATGAAATGAAAGAATGATATAATATGGCAATTCTAATGGATATAAATACTCTCGTAAGTATAGCAACTATCATTATTTTGAGCATTTTATTATATCTATATTCAAAAATATATTTAAAAACAAAAGCTACATTTACAATAGGTTTAATCTTTTTTGCAGGCATGCTTGTTATACAAAATTTGATTGTTGTTTATGCGTATTTTGCGATGGCACCTTTATATGCTGAAGGTTTATTGCCGTATTTTTTACTGATTCATATCGCTGAGCTTGCAGGTGTCGCGAGTCTTTTGAAAATTACTCTTTAATCAATGTAAAGGATATGTATGAAACATTATTGTAAAAGCTATAATAATAAATTTTTTGTAAGTAAAATACTTACATTAATCAAATCATTAATTCATAATAAAAGATTTAAGTACAGGCTTTTTTTACCGTCTTATAGTATTCGGGTAATGATAATGTTTAATGCCTGATCCAGATATAATTCGATTGTTATGGTTTCTTTTTGCAGGAACGAGAGGAGGTGACAATCGTATTAAAATTCTTGATTTATTAATAAAAAAACCATTAAATATAAATAAAATTTCAGAAGATTTACAATTAGATTATAAAACAATTCAGCATCATATACGTATTTTAGAGAAAAATAATTTAGTAACGAAGGTGGGAGATAAGTATGGAATTTTATATTTTATTTCTAACTATATGGAAAAAAATATTGACTCATATTATGGTATAAAGAACAAATTGAAGGCTAGTTGATACACAATTTTAGATTCCTCTATTAATGTTTTCATTTATTTAAAAGTCAGATCTATGATTATCTAAGGCTAAAAATGAACAAAAAGTAAAATTTTTTCAAATATATTAACAAATTATAATAGTTAGAAATCACACACCGAATATCCTAAGATTAACTACAATTTTGTCTCCATTTCAGAGGTTTTACCGTATTTATGTCTGTAATCCTAATTAATATCAGTTAAAATAACAAATTCATCAGGCTCAGAGATTTGTGATTTCATTGCTTCCTGTAATTTCTCTGCCAGGCCTGTCAAATTGGCTCTTTCACCGCCTTGAATAGTAATATTCACTACTAAACTGATAGATGGAAATAAAGAAATAAGCTTCTGCCCTTTTTTTTGTGTCTTGCATTATTTCCTGGATGTTGAATCATAATAACTAAATAATGAACCAATAGTAAATTACTTTTGATAAGTTATATTATAAACTTGTATCTCTTCTATTTCTCTAATGAAAATCCATACCATAATGGTTACAGCAACAGCAACAGCAATCTTCTTGTTAGCAACAATCTCTTTCAATTCCATGATGGCATATGCGCAGGATGGAGCCAATATGACAGGGATGGCGGCGCAGAAAAGCACTACAATACATGTAGTACCAGAGCATGAAAGCGAGGAACAAATAAGAGATATGATAAGGTCACATCACCCACTGCTTGCAGCTATAGCGGACCAGATAGAAACTATGGATGCACGTGAAACTCTAAAATATACTCTAGGTGTAGAAATTGTTGCTGATCTGTTAAAAATGCATGCTGGGGAACTAATAATAAATCAAACAGCCAGCAGTCAATCTAATATGCCGTGAGACTATATAAGAAACGATCGAATTAGCTAGAGTAGTATAACCCCTAAATTTCTTTTTTATTCATAATCATACAAAATATCTGCACGGTGGTGGCACATGTTTCGCGATTTTGATTGTCTCTTAATATAGACATGTAAGTAAAAAATCTACAAAATCACCATCTTTTACGCTCAATTTTTCTCTAACTTCCTTTGGTATGGTAATCCTTCCGCCTTTCAATACTCTGCAATGTCCAATATTTTTATCTCTAACCATGAAAATAATTGTCTAATTACTACTAAAAACCGTTAAGTTAACAAGGCCAAAATTTAAAAGACTATTATAATAAAAAATAATTTTTAACTTTGAGATGTCTTCATTATACTTTAACTAAGACTAATAACTACACTATGGAGTTTAATATAGAGCAATAAAAAAGAAATAAGAATAAGAAAGAGTTACCTTAAAAAAAACTTCTTAGTTTAGTTAAAATATTCTCATTAAATAGGTTAAGTTCCTTGTTATTATTGTCATCTATGCATTTATTTGAGTTAGTTATATCGCTGTTACAATCTTGAACAAGTAGTAAAATTCTTTTATTCTGAAAAAGCTCATATGGAAGAAAAGTGATTTGACTTTCTTTCCCATTGAATTTTTCTACAATACTTCCTGACTTCCCCTCCAATGCTAACTTAAATGAGGTCAGATGTGAAAACTGTTTTTTCTCAAAAGATTCTTTTGAGATGGAAGTCTCGTTTTCATTAGAATCACCAATCTTTACTCCAGTTTTGTCAATCAATACCAATCTGGTATTATTTTGTAAATTAAGTGACTGTAGGAATTGGTCATAATTGCTAAAATTAATAGTTCCATACAGTATTCCTATCATATCATTTTCTTTGTTGATTACTGGAGTTGCAATTACTGCAAGATTTCTCCCTGATG
>JAICEO010000184.1 GCA_025924135.1 Nitrososphaeraceae archaeon
GGTATTCGCAATTATAATAGTAGGTTTATCCTTTATTTCACTTGCTTTGTTCAATGCATCCATTATTTGTTCAACTTTGTGTCCATTAATTTCTATTACATTCCAGTTAAAAGCCATCCATTTATCACGTACCGGGTCCAGAGGCATTATATCTTCTGTAAATCCGTCCTGTTGAATTTTGTTGCGGTCCAAAATTGCTACAAGGTTATCTAATTTAAACTTAGGAGCAGTCATAGCAGCTTCCCATACTTGACCTTCATTTGTTTCACCATCACCTAATAAAACATACACATTGTTATCTTTATTATCAATAACATTTGCCAAAGCAATTCCAATTGAAACAGAAAGGCCGATACCTTCTGAACCTCCAGAATATTCTACTCCTGGTACAGAATGATGTTCTAACAGTTTTGAATACCTTACAGGATGGCCTTGCAATCTAGACCCAAATTTTCTTAAATCTTTCATTTCATTTTTTGGAAAATATCCAGCTACTGCCAACGTTGCATAGTAACCAGGAGCCGAGTGTCCTTTTGAATTAATAAAATAATCTCTTTTTGTCCAAGTGGGATTTGAAGGATCATGACGTAATTGCCTAAAATATAATACTCCCATTATTTCAGCAGCAGAAAAAGAGGCTCCGGGGTGTCCGGATCCTGCTTCCGCTATTCCTTCGATAGCATTAATTCTAATCTCTTGAATTTTTCTTTTTAGATCTAGATAACGCATGTGAAATATCATATATCAGTACCTTCAAACCACAAACGTGGCATAGAGAAACAAAATATAAAGAAAGATAAAAATCTAGCTGGAGAAATGATTGAATTTGTCACAGTAATTAAATTCAATTCAATAATTTAAAATATTATTGTTGAATTTCATAATGTATGTTAAAAATTATAGCAGATGAAACAAAGATAAATGAAAAGAGTACAGAACTTTTGGTTATTGGATGTTTTCTCAATGAAGATTATTCAGATTTACTTGATAAATTCAATGAGGAAATAAGTATTGCAGGAAAAGAAATTATTTCCCATATTCATAACTTTGGTATATTAAATGAATTATATACATTCTCAAAACTCCCAGCTAGAAAAATATTATTTGCGGGTTTAGGTAACAAAAATGAATTTAATACAGAGAAATCAAGAATTATTTCTGGAAAAATAATTCAATATGCAAAAGAATTTAAAATAAAAGAACTTTCCATATTCACCTTTAATTTCTCTAAAGATATAATTGAATCGTTTGTAGAAGGAATCATACTCTCCTCTTATTCATTTGAAAAATTTAAAACTTCCAAGAATAATACGATCGATAAGGTTTCGATATTAATAGAAGGTAATACAAAAGAATATCAAAAAAAAATCAATGAAATATCTGTGATATGTCAATCAGTGAATTTAGGTAGAGAAATCAGTAATCTACCTCCTAATGAATGTTCTCCTCAATATCTTGCAAAAATAGCCTTGGATTTAAAAAATCAAGGGATTAAATCAAAGATTATAAGTTTCGATGATATGAAAGATATGGGATTAAACGGTATCGTTTCTGTAGGAGGTGGTAGTATAAATTCCCCTAAATTAATAGTATTGAATTATGAAGGAACTAAAAAAGAAGAGAAACCAATTTTACTTGTAGGAAAAGCAGTAACATTTGATTCTGGTGGAATATCGATTAAACCGAGTGACAAAATGGAGGAAATGAAGTTTGATAAATGTGGTGGTGTTAACGTTATTGCAATCATGAAATCATTATCTTCTTTAAAGATAAAACATAATGTGATTGGAATAATTCCTACAGTTGAAAATATGCCTTCTAATTCTTCTTATAGACCTAGTGACATTATTAAGATGTATAATGGAAAAAGCGTGGAGGTAATTAACACAGATGCAGAGGGTAGATTAATACTTGCAGATGCACTCTCCTTTGGAATTAAGCAATATAAGCCCAAACTAATAATTGATATGGCAACACTGACAGGAGCTTGCATTATAGCATTAGGTAATAATATAGCAGGCATAATAGGGAATGATGAAAAATTAATCAAAAAAATTCTTGACATATCTAAAGTTACCGATGAAAAAATGTGGCAATTACCATTATTAGAGGATCATCATGAGCAGATAAAAAGTAAAAATGCAGATATTAAAAATATTGGAGGACGAGCAGCTGGAGCGATCACTGCAGCAGCTTTTTTGTCAAATTTTGTAGAAAATACACCATGGGCACATCTTGACATTGCGGGTACTGCATGGAATCAAGAGGGAAGTTTATCAAAATCATATAATCCACCTGGAGCAACAGGTTTTGGGATACGGACAATAATCAAATTTATTATGGATGAAGATGTATAAAATTTAACATGATTTAATAATTTAAAATTTTAAAAACGCCAGCACTGCCCTTTCCCAACCACTCACGTAGGTCAGTACTAGGCAGCGACGACAGGTTTGACTTCCGGGTTCGGTATGAGTCCGGGTCGCACCCTGCCACTATGACCGGCTAAATAAAAGGCATCATAAGGTTAATTTATTCGTTTTTAAATCTATAAAACATACAATAACAACAATCAAAAAATGCAACCTAGCAAGAGATATAATACATAAATGTAAAAAATATAAACAAATGGGAAACCCTGAATCAACAGCGAGAGTAGCAGTTTTAGATGAAGAATTATGTAAACCAAAAAAATGCGGATTAGAATGTATTATTTATTGTCCAGTAAATAAAACAGGGGGTAAATGCATTGTTCAAAGGGAAGAGGATGCTAAAGCAGTAATTTCCGAAGATCTATGTACTGGTTGCGGAATATGTGTTAAAAAATGTCCCTTTGAAGCAATTGTAATAGTAAATTTACCAAAAGAATTAGATGAACATAAAATTCATCAATATGGAATAAATTCTTTTAGGCTTTATCATTTACCAACTCCAAAGAAAGGTTCTGTTGTAGGTCTGCTTGGTAGAAATGGTATGGGAAAATCTACTATTGTAAATATACTTTCAGGGAATCTTAAACCTAATTTTGGCAATTATGATTCAAATATGCAATGGGAAGACGTTATTGAACAGTTTCACGGTTCTGAATTAAAGTCACATTTTGAAAACATTGCTAATGGGAATTTTAAGGTATCGATAAAACC
>JAICEO010000185.1 GCA_025924135.1 Nitrososphaeraceae archaeon
AGGATTAGAATCTATACGGTATTTATCATATAATGAGGCAAGATTAGCTGGAATGTTTGGAATGAAGATTTTGGATCCCATTGCAATTAAAGAAATTGATGACAATAATCTGGATATCCCTATAGTAATTACTTCAATACTAAATCCTTCTGATATTACTATAATTGAGAAATCCTTGATTAATAATAGAAAAAAAGACTTTCTAGATAGTAGTGTAGAAAATGATGATAGTTCATTAATTAAAATTGTAACAGGGAAAAGAAATTGTGCGATTGTTAGAATGGAAAGTATTGCTGCTTCCTATTTAATTGCATCACTTGAAAAAGATAAACAATACTATAATTTCTTAAAATTATCACCATATAAAGTTGATGATACCGAGATTACAAGGCTGTTATTTCTTGATGCAGACTATGTCAAACGTCATCAACGTCATTTTAAGGCTTTTTATCCAAAAGTTGAATTTTCTTATGGGAAAGGTGTAGTTACGCTAATAGGAGATATGATGTGGAAAATGCCAAAAATTGTTTCTACTGCAAGTAGAACTTTAGGCGATTACGATATAAATATACTGAATTTGGATGCACAAGAGGAAACATCAAGAATTCTTATAATAGTAGACGACATAGATAACAATGTTGCAAATGCTATAAGAGCAATACATTTACAAAGAAATAAAACCGATTTAAAAATTACTCACAACAATTAGACTTTATTAGTATTAAAGAATGAAAATCAAATGGACGATAGAAATATTATTTGGATTGATGGTTTTTTATATGAAAATCAGAATGCTAAAATACATATTTTAACACATTCTTTGCATTATGGTACTGCTGTATTTGAAGGAATAAGATGCTATAAAACCCAGAAAGGACTAGCACTATTTAGATTAGAAGATCATTTGAAGAGATTATTTAATAGTGCAAAAATCTATTTTATGAATATTGAATATTCAATGAAGGAATTAGAAGATGCAATAATTAAGACAATTAAAAAAAATGGATTAGATGAATGTTACATCAGACCTTTAGTTTATTTTAGTCACGGAAAAATGGGAGTTTATCCATTAAATAATAAAGTTTCAGTCTCAATCGCTGTTTGGAAATGGGATGAATATTTAAAAAAAGAAAATGACGAACAAGGAATAAGGCTCATGGTATCAGGATGGATGAGAATCGATGGCCGAACCATGCCAGTTCATGCAAAAGCAACAGCTAATTATGCTAATTCAGCATTAGCTAGAATTGAAGCAATCAAATCTGGATTTGATGAAGCTATACTGTTAAACACTGCAGGAAAAGTAGTGGAAGCAAGTGCAGAAAATGTTTTTATCGTAAAAAATAAGACATTGATAACTCCTCCAATATCATCTGGTTCACTGGAAGGAATAACCCGAGATACAGTATTAGCATTGGCAACGGAAGATAGTATTCTTACAGAAATTCGTGATATATCCAAAGATGAATTATATTTAGCAGATGAAATTTTTTTAACTGGTACAGCGGCAGAAATAAAGTCAGTGGGTGAAATTGATAATAGAATGATAGGAAATGGAAAAACTGGAACAATAACAAAAAGAATGAAGAAATTATTTGAAAAAGCGACAAGAGGAAATCATAAATACAGTGAAAAATGGTTGGTATATCTATCTGATAACTGATAAAATCAATTATAAAAAATAAATAAATAGTAATTTTTATAATTTTGATTGATTGAAAAAAGTTACTATCTTCTCTGATCAACATCTAAAAAATGATTATTTAGATTGGGATGATATTGAAAATCTTGTAGAGAAGACTGTTATAAAAATAAAAAAAAATAACAACAAGAAATACGATCTAATTATTGGTATAAAAAAGGGGGGCATAATTCCTGCAATATTAATTGCACGAGAATTAGATATTAAAGATATTGAATTTATTACCATTAGAAGGAATAAAATATTAAATTTTAATAAATTTCACAAAGATAAAAAGTATTTATTAATAATAGATGACATTTATGATACTGGAAAAACTTTTTCCCTTGTAAACGAATATTTCAAAAGATTGGAATATGATTATGCATGTCTTGTAAGTAGATATAAAATTCCAGATAATAACAAAATAGTAACTGGGAAAATTTTGAATCACAAGAAATGGATTGTATTTCCGTGGGAAAATGGATAGCTAGAAGTATGTATTCTTAGATTATATTTTATGTAGTTGACTATAGATCTATGCCAAATATTATGTCAATGATTTAATTAAAGTATTATGCACTTAAACTATGAGAAACAACCAAAAAATAGGAGTTTGGCTTATAGCCGGTATATTTTTTACAGCAAATATACCATCATTATTAGAACAAACTTTTGCACAAGTAACCATTAATGGTGCAGGAGCAACATTTCCATTTCCTTTAATAGATACATGGAGAGTCGAATACCAAAACATCAAGCCTGATGTAAATATTAACTATCAATCTATTGGTAGTGGTGGAGGAGTGAAGCAATTTATTGAGAAAACAGTAGATTTTGGAGCTACTGATGCGCCCCTAAATGCAGAAGAGGAGAAAAAAGCTAAAGGTGCAGTACATATTCCAGAAACTATTGGTTCTGTAGTAGTGGCATATAATTTACCACAAATAGCGGATAAGGAATTAAAGCTAACAGGTCCTATCATTGCTGATATATTCATGGGAAAGATAACTAAATGGGATGATCCTAAAATAAAAGAAATTAATTCAGGATTAGAATTACCTTCAGAGGACATTGTAGTTGTACATAGATCAGATGGATCAGGAACTACATTTGTTTTTACAGATTATTTAGCAAATGTTAGCTCCGTATGGGAAACAACGATGGGTAAAGGAAAATCAGTCCCATGGTCTACTGGTATAGGAGCTCCTGGAAATGAAGGAGTTAGTGGATCTATAAAAAGTACTCCTAATTCAATTGGATATATAGAACTGTCATATGCACTGACTACAGATACAAAATATGCACATATTCAAAATAAAGATGGTAGTTTTATAAAACCCTCTCTTAATTCAACAGCCGCTGCAGTATCTTCTGTTGCACCT
>JAICEO010000186.1 GCA_025924135.1 Nitrososphaeraceae archaeon
AAATAAGCCCTTTAACAAATGGTCAAAACATAATTATAAAAATAGTAAGAAAAAAAAATACATCTATAAAAAATCTTCAAATAGAAATTTCAGGAAGAATTAATTTCCAAACTTTTGATACATATTAGGGTTACTAAATAAACTCAATTTTCTTTTGTCCTATTTATTAATAAATTATAGTTAATTTAAAATACTAAAGTATAGACTTCGGTAAATATATAATACCTGAATCACAACATATACTATTGTTATGCCATCTATTGATAATGAAGAATCTTTTGCCAAAATATCCAATTTAATAGGTGGAGAAGAATACCAAAAGGTTGCTAAAGCACTTTTAAATACACAAGATGCAACTGATGAAGAAATTGCTGGTGCAACAGGAATGAGAATCAATGTCATTAGAAAAGTATTATATGATATGTTTGGAAAAGCGTTAATTACTGGAATTAGAGTTAAAGATGAGAAAAAAGGCTGGTTTGTTTACCGTTGGCGTGCAAAAAGTGATCAAATTGACCATTTCATAGATAATCAGAAAAAAAAAATTCTGGATAGATTGCAAAAAAGATTAGAATATGAAGAATCATCAGAATTTTATCATTGTGGAAATAATGAATGTCAAAGAATAAAATTTGATATAGCTATAGAGTCTTTTTTTAAATGCCCTACTTGTAAGGAGAACCTTGCTATGGTAGACAATAACTATACAAAAGAAGCACTCAGATATAAAATTGATCAAATACTATCTGAAATATCTACAGAAAAATAATTAGTATTTAGTTATTATAATAAAGCGTTATTTCATTATCATTTTTATTTTGAATAATTTTAGTCAGCTTTAATTTTATCCCTTGTGATATTGTAGAATATCCTCTTCCTTCAACAAGAGTAATAGCATTTCTTCCACCTAGAACTATTGGCGCAATAGTTATAATTAATTCATTTACAATTCCATCATGTAAACAAGACCAATTTAATTCTCCTCCTCCTTCGATAAGGATTTTTCTATAACCCATCTTGTATAGCATATTGAAAAGTTTTTTTAAATTTATTAACTTCGAACCAACTATTATGACATGTGCTCCTAATTTCTTTATTTTTTCTATAGTATCTTTACTTGCCTGTTTTGTAACAACAATTATAGTTTTAATTGTAGCAGCCGTTTTTAGAATTTTAGAATCTAATGGTATTCTACCGTAACTATCTATAATAATACGAGTAGGACAACTTCTTCTATTATTTCTTATAAATCTTACAGTTAACATGGGATTGTCTATAAGAACTGTATTTATACCTACTACAATTGCATCAACTTTAGAACGTAATTTATGAACACGTACTATATCTTTCTTAGAAGAGATACGTGAGTTGCCAGTATAAGAAGAGATTTTACCATCTAAAGTCATAGCAGAATTAATAATTACTTTTAAATCAGTAGGGAGTTTCATTTATAAACCTACCATTGATCATGATACCTTTTATTGCATCATAAGAAAGTCTATGAATAATAGAAGAATAGATATTGTGAATTGGTTGTAAATCTATATGATACTTATCAATAAATAAAATATCAGCATATTTTCCAATATCGATTGATCCAGAATTTAAATCAAATATTTCTCCAGGGTTAACAGTAATCATTTTTAATAATTCTTTTGGGTCAATATAATTAGAATATTTAGATGAATGTGATTTAATTATTTTCCATAAATAATCTAGTTCTCGTAAAAGATCGGGAGAATTAATCATTATATTATCAGTACCTATGGATATCTTAAATCCTAATTTTACCATAGTCACAATATCAGGAATTCCATTTCCAAGAATTCCATTAGATCGTGGACATAATACTATGCCTATGTTATTATGTAGGGCAAGAGCAAGATCTTCCAAAGTAGCATGTGTCATATGGATTAGTATATCTGGTTTAAGAAAATTGATAATCCTCTCAACTTCAGTTTTTCCTGTAAGTAATTTTGAGAATTTGAGAGTACTTTTGGATTCTGCTGCATGAATAGCAATTATTTTTTTTTTATGATTTAAATAATTATGTTTATTGAATTCTGTAACTTTATGTATATATTGTTTAAGAGCATCATCAGTATTTTCATTGGCCCCACTTAATCCTAATCCATCACTTAATTCTAATACTCTTGAAAGAGATTCTAAAGACAGTTTTTGTAATTTATATAATTTCTCATTAACAACATTTTCTTTGGTTTGTTTTTTAATTTTCAATATTTCTTTTAAATCAAAATATTTTTCTACTCTACCTAAAATTATTGATTTTATAGGCAGATCCCCTATAGAATATTTTAATAATTCAATTCCTTCTGGACCGCCTTCACGAAAATCTACAAAAGATATTGTACCTTTTATCATCATAGAAATCGCCGAAGTTCGAATAAAGTATTTTAGATGTTCTTTAGTACTTTTATTCAATATTTTCCTTTTAATTCCATAAACAGGATGAATTAATTCATTAAAATTAGAATTAAATGATATATCCTTTCCTATTGAATCTGCTATATGAGTATGAGAATTTATAAAACCGGGTATAACAAGAAATCCTGTTCCATCATAAACTTTTGTATCAGTAAATTTGTACTTATCAAAATATGTATCTTCGCTTCCCGCTTCTATTATTATTCCATTTTTGTTAATGCATATAAATCCTTTATTTATGTAAACTAAATCTTTTCCATATAATAGACTAATATTTCTAATAATAAGAGTCATTTGATCTCATAGATAGGAATGCTTTGTCCTTTTTTACGCAATTGTCTAATGAAATCGAGAGCCTCTGTGGCATTTTTGGCTGAGTCTCTAGAGGTTCTTCCAAATCCTATGCCACAATTAAATTTAATATCCAATTCATAAGAAATACTATTTAATAAGGTAGAAATTTCATCTTTTTCTAATAGATCCGCAGCAATTATCATAAAATTATCTCCTCCTAGGAAAAAAGTTAATGAATTTTTTTCGAGAAATTTATCCATAAGAAGAACATAAGATTTCATTACCTTAATAGTAGTTTCATAAGGAGATAGATGA
>JAICEO010000187.1 GCA_025924135.1 Nitrososphaeraceae archaeon
AATAATGGAACTTGTAAAAGAGAGATTGCTTAAAACCAAACAAAAACTAATTTGCATAAGATGTGGAAAATGGGAAAGAACATTTGAAGTAAATGATCTTCCAGAAAATATTGTTTGTCCTATGTGTAGATCGCGACTTGTTACTTCTACCTTTTGGTATGATACTGATTTGCGAAAAATTATAACTAAAAAAGTAGTAGAAAGAAAAAAGTTACCACCAGAAGAGGATCATAAATTTGAGCGAGCATGGAAGGTTTCATCATTAATAAACAATTTTGGTAAACAAGCCGTGCTGGTTTTGGCAGGTCATGGAATAGGAGCTGATACAGCAGCAAGAATCCTCAGAGACTATGTGGATGAAGATGAAATGTATAAACAAATTTACAAATCAGAAAGACAGTATATTATAACAAGAGGATTCTGGGATAACTGACTAGACCTTTCAATCTCTATATAGAGATATTTTTAATTAATTTAAAATAACTATGTGAGAGAGGCTTTTACAATATTATTTTAGTGTATATTGAAACTAACTAACAGTAATTAATTTTCACAAACCAAAATAATTGCAATTTTCTTCTTTTCTCTCTCTCTCGTATCAGAAAGTAAAGAATAATAATTTTTATTTTATTAATATTGTTACTGTTAAGTCAACACAAGAAAAAAATAACAAAGAGATAAAGAAAAAACATAATCCCTTAAATCATACTATTACTATAATGATTTATTATCATTAATTTGAGTAGAGTTGATGATGCTCTGGTTTGGTATTATCTTTTTTGATATACTATGTATTGTTTCAGTCCTTAGATATAGATTTTTTATATTGGGCATAAGAAATTGTTGTCGGTGTTGGGCTTTTATCTTCGCCATTATTATTATTATTATTATTATTATTTTGAGAATGAGTTGGCAATAGAAGGCCACCATTTGATAAAGGTTGTGTTAAATTGTTACTGTTAATTGGACGTAGATCATGATTTTCATTGTTGCATACGAATATTACTTTGGTGTTTGAATTAATATCATATTCTTTAGATTCTCTAGTGTTCTTTTGATCATGGGATTTTAATTGTTGATTACTTGTCTCATCATCACCCTCGTTTTCAAAGGTAGTCGGCTTATTGAGAATGGTTCCAATACTTTTGAGATCTTCTACTTCGTAAGCATTAATATTAAAATTTCTGCATTCTATTATTTTTATATTTTTATATGTTTTTTTATCATTTTTATCTGATGAATATTTTTTATGATCAGTAGAATCCTTCCTATCCTCTAATTCTAATATGTATTCGGATTTATCCCTATCCTTTTCTCTAGTGGTTGATTGTTGTTGTAGTTGTTTTTTGTTATCTTCCTTGTTCTTAAAATCATTATCTATTGCTGCTGGAGCGAATGGATTTTTTTCAGAAATATCAGCACCATTGTTTGAATCATGATCCTCATTATATTGTGGAATAAACGTATAGTGATAGTTTAGATATTTTTCAAAGTCATACTGTTTGTACAATTGTTGATAATTTTTCTGGTTGTTATTATTGGTATCATCCTTTTGTTGAATTTGCTTTTGGTCTATGTTATCAGAAGTTGCCAATGTATCCGTTAAAGATATTGATATTGTAATAACAGCTCCTGAAAGTATAATAGTCAATATTAAAAGCAGTGTGGAAAAGGATGTCGTACGCATAACAAATATAATAATATCATATTTATTTACAATGCTTATAATTATCATATTCATTTACTATATTGCTAATATTTAGTGAACTGTTATCAAATATTGTATCAATAATATGATGAGTAACTATCATTATTACATCCTTGATTCTATATAAATTGGGATCAAATTTGGTGTAATGTTTAATATTGTAAAAGAATCATAGCGAATGTATTAAAATAAAAGTTTTAGAAATGTTAACTAAATAAAATTCATTATCAATTCTAATATTAAAAAATTAATAAAAACAAGAAGATTTTAAATACTTTATCTTAGGAATGCTTGAATTATTTTGTTGTTATTATAATATTACTGACTCAATAGATATCAATCTGGCTTTGACTTTGTAAGTTATTATTACTAATATAATCATCGAGTAAGATGAAGTATACTGTATTCTTCTCACTAGTCTGTTACTAGTCTGTGAATGCAATCAAAAGCTAAAATATTTAAACCTCTTATTCTGATACTGCTGATTATCGTCTTAAATTAATCATTATATATTAGTGTATAATTGTCCTTTCTGTAGTAGTATAATTTTCTAATATTTTAACTTAAAAGAATAAGATAGATCAATCTTTCTTCTCTGTTTTATGAAAAATAATTAGGAAATATTTAATTAAGCAAACTTCACGTTAAAACAATATTATTCAATCCTTCATATTCCAGATATATGAAATCTCATAATTATTAACTATGGGTAAATCCGTTAATAATAATACGGTATTTTTTTTAGTTGCTGTATTAGTTGCAGGAATAATTGCAATTTCATTTCAATCATTTATTGATACAGAAGCATCTGGAGACAAAAGAGATCACCACGACAAACATAAGTATTACAAATCGAATGATCCAAGTGTTATTGTAAAAAAAATTACATGTAACAATTTGAATGTAAATATCAATGGTCTACGTATGGATATCTCTCCAGATGATATTGCTTCTGAACTATCATCTCAGGCACAAACTAATAATGATGATGACGATGACATCAGCGCTAATTCATTAGACAATGGTAAAATAAATAACCTATACAAGGACAATAATGACTTTGATGGCTTTATTTATATATGTATAGATAACATAAACGCACAAGGTTCTTCAGCTCCACCACCCCCACTTTTGCCACCAACTGATGATGAAACAACATCTGATGAAACAACATCTGATGAAACAACATCTGATGAAACAACATCTGATGAAACAACATCTGATGAAACAACATCTGATGAAACAACATCTGAT
>JAICEO010000188.1 GCA_025924135.1 Nitrososphaeraceae archaeon
CGAAGATATGTCTCCATTCTTACATCATAATCAAAAATTGAACATGTTGCTCCAATCTCTGCACCCATGTTCGTTATAGTGGCTTTTCCAGTACAACTAATTGATTTGGAACCAGGACCAAAATATTCTAGTATTGCATTTGTACCCCCCGAAACAGTTAATTTTGATGCTACATACAAGATGATATCTTTCGGAGCTGTCCATCCATTTAACTTTCCTGTAAGATAAACTCCTATTCGTTTAGGATATAAAATCTCCCAAGGCATACCTGCCATAGTTTCTGCAGCATCCAAACCACCAACTCCTACAGCTATCATACCCAATCCTCCTGCATTAGGAGTATGTGAATCAGTTCCTATCATTAAACCACCAGGAAATGCATAATTTTCCAATACTACTTGGTGAATTATTCCTGCCCCTGGTTTCCAAAACCCTACACCGAACTTTCTTGATGAAGATTCTAAGAATTTAAAAACTTCATCGTTCTCATATAATGCAGCCTTGGTATCAGAAACTCCTTCTATTCGTGCTTGAATTAAATGATCACAATGAACAGTAGTGGGTAAAGTAGTTTGCTTTAAACCTGATTGCATAAACTGTAAAAGTGTCATTTGACCTGTTACATCTTGTAATGCAACTCGATCAGGACGTAATAGGACATAACTTTTTCCCCTTTCTAAATTTATATTTTGCTCATCTTTTTCTATATCAAAAAGATGTCCTATCAATATTTTTTCACTCAATGTCAGATTGTCATTCTTGATTTTTTCTTTATAATATGAAATATTTTTCCTAGATTTTTTATAAACAGCAGTAACCAATTCCGGAGTGGTTTCTACTTTGTTTACCATAGCCATGTCGTTACATTAATAATTATGTCTTACGGATATAAGAAATTTCTTGATCATTCAAAAATGTAATTAGAAAGTTTTGTAGGATATACATAACAAACTATAACAATCTACTCTTAATGTAAATTATAATGTTCAACTATTTGTCTAGACATTTTTAATCTCCTGCTTCAGTTGATTCTACTTCCCATTCATTTAATTCATCTTTAAGTTCCTTGTCATCTTCAATGTCTTTGTTATTTTCTATTTTTTTAGCATTTTCTGATTTTTTCTCTTCAGGTACCATAGGATATCCTTTGTCTATATCCAATAAATTATTTACTAATATTGTTAAAAGAGACTTAAATAAGACCTCTATAATATACTCATCATTAGATTTCCGTTCTATTTAACTAAAAATTTAGTGTCTAATAGCGCCCAAAGTTAGTCCTTTCACCATTTGTTTTTGAAAAATTAACATTAATACTAAAATTGGAATTAAAGCTATATTTATTCCAGCGGTTAAATAACCCCATTCAATACTATAGAGAGAAACAAATTCATACAAGGCAACCTGAAAAACCATTGAATCGGGTCTATTAGCCAAAACTATTGGAAGTATAAATTCATTCCAAGAGAATCTAAATGCTAGTACTGCAGCAATAGCAAATCCAGGCATTGATAAGGGAATGGTTATTCTTCTTATTACTCCCAAAGTTGAACATCCATCTATTAATGCAGCCTCTTCCAGCTCTCGAGGGATAGTTTCAAAATAACTTTTTAGCAAAAAAATATTTAAAGGAATGATTAGAATTTGGAAAGTGAGGATTAGACCAAAAAGGGAATTTAATAGTCCTATTTGAGAGAACATAATATAAAGTGGAATAATATTTATCAAAACTGGGATCATAAAAAGTCCTAAAATAACACTAAGCAAAATATTTTTACCTTTAAATTGAAACCTAGCAAATGCATAACCTCCCAACGCGCTTATTGCAACACTTAGGATGGTACTTCCTATGCTGACAATGAAGCTATTAAAAAGGCTATGCATGATATGTGGTTCTGTAATTACAAAAAGATAGTTTTCAAGTGTAGGATTGTTTGGAATAAATTGTGGTGGAAGTGATATTGCTTCTTGATTAGATTTAAAAGAGGTAGAAAGAACCCATACAAGAGGTAACAAAGTAATAAAAAGATAGGTTAATAACAATATGTATATTACTGGTTTTTCAGCAAAGAACCATTTTGAAGATATAAAAACCGATGAAGGATGCAATTTTTTTTATATTTTATCCACCTTCCCAATTATTATGTATTCTTATTTCGTACATCGAATAATTTCAGATATACAAAGGCAACTGCTATATTCATGATGATAAGTAATATACCCACTGATGCTCCTTCGGAAAAATATCCAAATTCAAAAGCCTCTTTATACATATATAAAGACATTGTTGTTGTAGATGATAATGGACCTCCATTCGTCATAATCAATTGTAAATCAAAAAAGTTAATTGTCCAAACGGTAACGAGTATTAAATTGGTTAAAATAAAAGATTTCAAAAGAGGAAGAGTGATATGGAAAAATCTTCTAAACTTGGTAGCACCATCAATAATAGCTGCTTCATAAATTGTCGGATTAATCGAAAGTAATCCTGCAGTAAGAAATAATATTGTGAAAGGAGCACCATACCAAGTATTTGCTACAATAACGATCCATATTGCTAAATTAGGATCGGAAAACCACCCAATAGATTCTAGCCCCAATTTTTCTATTCCATAATTAATAATTCCAAAACTATCATCAAAGAGAAACTTAAAGGAGAAACCAGTAATAACTGTGGAAACTGTCCAAGGGATAATAAACAATGTCCTAAATAATCCCGAAGCTCTAACCTGTTGATTTAATAGAAGAGCTATTAATAGTCCAATCCCAAATTGGAGTAACACAGACCCAAATACAAAAATTAATGTAACTTTAATCGAATTGTAAAAATTGGAATCAGAAAAAATATTATAAAAATTTTTAAAGCCTACAAAATTCCACTCTTTTATTATAGTAAGAATAGACACATCATGTAACGAAATATATATATTCCAAATCAAAGGTACAAAAAG
>JAICEO010000189.1 GCA_025924135.1 Nitrososphaeraceae archaeon
AAAAAATATAGTACTATGTCTAATTGTACAAAACAAATTGAATATGATAAAAAACATGGTGTAACAGAAGAAGAGGTAATTGCGGTGATGCAAAGAATTAGAAATGATGACTCTTTTTCGGAATTACGTAACAATCCAGATTCAATTCAAAGATTAGATGAATTAGAAAAGCAACTTACATCTCCAAAAAAAATTAGTTGGTAATTTTATAAGCTAAAAAATCTGACTTTTTAAATTTTCTATTATTACTTCTAGGAGATAAAAAGAAAAAATATTTAAATTGTAAAAATTATAACTCACTAAATGAATAGAAGAATTTCCAGCATTATAGGTTCCAGTTTTGTTCTTTTATTGTTATACTTTGGATTGACAGAAAGCTACAAAAATAGTATGTTAAGTAATATGGATATATTTGCTCAAGAAGAGAATAAATCCCCTGTTGTTAAGAATTCCAAGATGTTAGAATTTTCTGGTGTTAATTATGCAGATGTTGTTAATAGTGATGAGATTCATCTAAATGGTTTTACAGTATCTGTTTGGTTTAATACAACAATGAATGTCACCTCAGGAAATAATGCTTTTTTACTAAATAAAGGGGGATTTGGAAGTGACAGAGCTGGATTTAATATTAATTATGGAATATGGCTTAACAATAGAGAACAAGTTGGAGGCGGATTTGAGACTGCAGGAGGAGATGATAATTATATTACTTCCCAGGCCCCATATGCTGATGGCGTCTGGCACAATGCAATTCTGACTTTTGACGAAAAATTACATTTGTTAAAGCTATATCTAGACGGTGTAGAGGCTGCAACTAACTCAACAAATCCAGGGATAACACCAGATAATACAGGAAAACAGCCAGTAAGATTGGGAGCAAATTCTTTAGAAGAAAAGGGGAAAATAAATGGTAATTATACAGGACAATTAGATGATATTCAGGTGTGGAACTATGCTTTTACTAAAGAACAAGTAGCGGACTTGTTTGCTAAAGAATCCAAATTAGCTCGTCAATAAAACCAAATAATTTTATTAATTACTGTATTTCTAGCTTAAACTTCTTTTTTAATCTTATTTTTTGAAATCTATTATTTGTGGTCTTCTGGGAAAATATAATTTAATAACATATCAAATGCTTTATTTTTTATTACCTGTTTAAAGTGTTCTTTTCCTTTTTTGGGAGTTTCAAGGGATTTATCGTGTTCAACTTCCATGACAGGTCGATGGTCTAATGCGCCTTCAAACTGAATCTTGTATTTTTTAAATTGTGATTTAACAATTGAATCAAATACATCTTTCAGCCAAACTGAACCTACAAAATATACAGCTGGTGGATTAATCCTTTGTTTAAGCAATTCTTTAAGATTATCAAACGTATGAGATACTTTACTTGAATCTGAATCAATTATTATAATTTCTTCACTTATCTGTCTATTAACCAATTCTTTTTTTATTAATTCAGAGTAATGTGGTTCAGCAACTACTAATATAATAGTTTTATTAGAATCTGGTTTTGATTTTAAAATAATCTGATACAATCTATTGCAATGTTCAATTCTTTCACGAATATGGTTAGGTAATTGTAAAGAGGAATTTTTATGGATAGCGTAAAGAATAATCAAATTTCCTTCAGTAAAATGTATTTCAGACATATAATTAATAATTTTAATTTTAATGATTCTTTTATACATTCCCAATTCAACGTTGTAACTTTTTGAACTAATGTTGAATATTCAAGGAATATTCCTTAGTAATTATTATATGATTAAATATTATGATTTAATATTAATGGGAATTTATACAGAGAATCGCCCATGGGGAAAATTTGAAAAATTCCATGAGAATGAGAATTGTACTGTCAAATTGATTTATGTTAATGCAAATTCCAGATTGAGTCTCCAATACCATCAACATAGAAGTGAATTTTGGAAGATTGTAAAAGGAAAAGCTAAGATAGATATTGATAAGAAAGAAATTGTAGTTAAAGAAAATGAAAATATAACGATTCCTTGCGGTGCAAAGCATAGGATAACAGCATTAGAAGAGGATTGTATAATATTAGAAATATCCTATGGAAAATTTGATGAAAATGACATAATTAGGATTGAAGATGACTATAATAGACAGACAAACACAAGATAATTGTTTATTTGAATAAAATTTTTTAAATAAGTATTTCATAATACTCCTAGAATTTTCAAATATATTATAGGAGTGTTAACAGAAAGAGCTGATCTTACATACTACCAACTGTATTAATTCATTCGAGAATTTCTTTTAATTACAAAATGAAATTAAGGTAAGGCTTAAACATTTTCTTACTTTATACTTTAAATTTTTGTATTTGTTATATGGGTTACATATATTTTATAATATTTTAATATAAAAAAAACAATAATAATACATGAGGAAGAAAAAAGGAAGACTTCAAGAAATTTTAAGTAAAGCACTATATGCTGATGATCCTCATACATATATTATTTCATATCGAGATTTTGATAAAATACTTTCGATTCCTCTTTTAAACTTTATAGAAGTTTCACAAAATTTTGAGATTATTCCTGCAAACAGAATAATACAAATTAAAAAGGGAGAAAGAATAATGTATGAGAAAAAATTTGTGGGAATTAAAGGAAATTAACATAAAAATAGCAATTATTATGAATTTAATGAAAATTATTAAATTATGTTAAATATGTAATTTATATATTGAATAGTAAAAAAGATAATTTAGAAGAAAATGATCTTCCTAACCATTCGAATTTCTTTGGTATCTCTTATAATGATAGTAAATACAATATAACTAACAATTCTAGGTGTCTTGCTTTTAGTTCAACAAGAAGCGGTCCACCAGATGACAAGCCACTAGGTCCACCAGATGACAAGCCACTAGGTCCACCAGATG
>JAICEO010000190.1 GCA_025924135.1 Nitrososphaeraceae archaeon
ACACTTGTTCTGTTAATTCACTTTTATTTTTTGCAGGCAACTTTGGTATATTTACATTTGAAGACAAAAGATAATACTTTTTAGTTTATTTGATATAAAAATCTAATGTATTTGCTTATGTAATAAATTTAATATATTTTAATTACATAGCAAGTTAATTTTGTTAGAACTAGAGTAATCATTAATAATTGAAGTATCAAAAAATATTATAAAAATTCACAATCATATAATTCCATATCAGTGAAATAAATATTATTTGTTTGATAACTGTGATAATATAGTATAATAGAAGCGAAAAAGTAATAAGAACAATATAACTAAAATAATTTGTTGGAAAAAATATCAGGAAAAAATATCACAATAAGATCTAGTATGACTCTGTCTACTATGATGATAGCTGGTACGTTATTGTTATTTTCTTTTAATGTGGATATAATAATGGGAATTCCGCCTGATTTTGTAAAAGGAGATTATTTGTTTGGAAGAACAGTAGGTATTGTAGATGACGAAAATGGAAACCCACTATGGATAGTGTCTGGCATTTGGAAGACCAATTTATCAAATCAAACTCAAGCTACAAACAATAATAATTCCGCTGTTTTTGATGCGTCTTTTGAAATGATCAAAACTGATGGAACATCAAAACATACACACACTTTGACTAATTTTGTTTTAGCCGATACTTCGAACCAAAATAACTATACTATATTTAATGGGACAGGAACTATTAGTATGCCTCAAGGACCAGTCACCGAGGTTCCTATAAGCATTAAAGTAGTGAATAATAGTCTTGGTATAATAAATATTGGACCTAATAAAATAGATAATCACTTTGGTACTGAACCACTATATGGTATTCCTTTAGAAGAGAGAGACCACTATAAAAGATCCTAACCGATCTTAAACAAATTTTTTTATTTTAATTTTAGTAATTTTAACAATTATAGGAAGAGTTAATATATAATTTATTTTGTTAACAAAGTATGAATTTTAAAAATACTATTTTTTTTAGCGGTATGATCATTTTACTTTCATTTTTGATTTTAAATGTTAGTAGTGTGACATACCAATCTTCATTTGCAGCAGCAATAGAATATGAACACAAAATGAAGTGGGGATCAAAAGGTTTTGCTAATGGTCAATTTAACCAAGCCAGTGGGATTACTGCTGATTCCGAAAATAATATTTATGTCGCTGACTTTACAGGTCGTTCAAATATGATTCAAAAATTTACAAATAATGGTTCCTTTATCCTTGGTTTTGGCGTATTAGGTAGCGGTCCTCAATTTTTCACTAATCCTTCTGGCTTAGTTGCTGACTCTGACGATAATATCTACATCGCTGATTTTGGAAATCCTACATATGCAATTAAAAAATTCAGCAGTGATGGAAAGTTTATAGATTCATTTGGTTCCTTTGGCTTGGGAGATGGAGAATTCATCACTCCAGGTGGACTAGGTATAGATAAGGAAAATAATATTTATGCAACGGATTTTGGAGAAAACAATAATGTACAAAAATTTGACAAAAATGGTAATTTTATAATGAAATTTGGTACTTATGGCTCTGGTGATGGAAAATTTTTGAATCCAACTGATGTAGCGATAGATTCACTTGGAAATATCTTTGTAGTTGATTCTTTTAACGAGCGAGTACAAAAATTTGACAAAAATGGTAATTTTATAATGAAATTTGGTAAATCAGGTACCGGTAACGGAGAATTTAATACACCTCTGGAATTAGCAAGTGATTCATCTGATAATATTTTCGTAGTAGATCAAGGTAATAATCGCGTACAAGTATTCGATAGAGATGGTGGATATATTACTCAATTTGGCAATCAAGGTCCAATTGCGGACATTCTTCAAAATCCAATTGGTATTGCGATAGATTCTAATGGTAATGTATACATAGCAGATGGGATTGATAGTGATATACATGTATTTAGTAAAGTAAAACAATAATTTTTTATTTTACATTTACTAGGGATATCAACAAGGCATACTTTTTTCCAAAAGTAACATATCAATTTTTTCCTTCAAGTTTTTTAGTAGAATGGGTTTGTATATTACATATTTTTCAATATTAGGAATCTTTTTCTTTAATTGCTCCAAATTTGCAATATCAGCCGTAATTAAACAGATACTTGCATTATTATCTATTTTCTTTAATTGTTGATACATAGTAATCCCATCTAGCTGTGGCATTTTTAAGTCAAGTAAAACCAAGTCATAAAATCCTTTTTTGAAATAATATAAAGCATTTACTGGGTCGGTATAAGCGTCTATTTGGTATCCTCGATTCTCTAAATATATTGTAAAAAGATTATTGATATCCTCATCATCATCTATTATCAACACTCTTTTTTTTGCCATAGACATTTTCCCTAACTTTAGTTCAATAGACAGTATTGTTTATTAAGATTGGGGGAATAATGCTACATTTGACCTTTCAGTAAAAGGATATTGACATAAGAAATCAAAATAATAAAGAAAAATCTAATTGTTTTACTAGGATATATTTTTCTTTATATCGATAGTGAGCAATTGCTGTATTTGTGTTTTAAGTCTATCAAGATATACAGGTTTTTCTAATATTCTATCAATTTTCATAGTATATGATTTATCATATGGAATATTGTCTTTTATGTAAGCACTAACCATTATAGTTTTTATTTTGCAATCAATATCTTTTTTTCTTATTTTATTTATAAAATCCAAGCCTGACATTTGCTGCATTCTATAATCTGTAATAACTAGAGAACAATTATCGGGGTTTTTATAAAAATATTCTAATGCTTTAACTGGATTGTCAAAAGAAATTGTATTAAAACTATTTGATGTTAAGTATTCGCTAAATAAGTCAAGAACGTCTTTTTCATCATCTACCAATAAGATATAAT
>JAICEO010000191.1 GCA_025924135.1 Nitrososphaeraceae archaeon
AAAAGAGGAATTAGAACGCAAGTGGCATCAAGCTCAAAAGATGTATAACAATGGGAAAGGAAATAGAGCTCAATTGCAAACATATATGGAAACTAATAGATCCTGGGTACCGTTAATGATATTTTCAGGAATAATAGATGTTTTATTTTTTATGACTATGATGTCTTTTTTAGGTATGGCTTTAAATCCCATGGAACAATCGATGGCAGGTGAAAGCGGAGCAGAAGGTGCTGGAGGAGGTGAATCAAGTATGGAAGAATCAAGCAGTAGCGGAGCAGATACGGGAGATACAGGAGATTTTGGAGGATTTGATGCAGGGGGGTTTGGAGATTTTTGATTTCCAAAATTATTTTGTTTTACCGATTTATTTTATAGAATATCGATAGCGTAATTAAATTAATAGCGATCTAGAGTTATTAAAGTTAGTTAATTCATTTTATATAAATATTAATTAATTTTTAAGATCATCTATTGTCTTTCTTCTAACATCATAGGCAATGTTATTATTATCATCATCAGATGAAACTATCTCATTAATAGAATCTGTCTTAGTTGATGAGTTCCTCACTAAATTATAAACATATTCTCTTAGTCTTTTAGTTCTATTTAATTTACCTTTAAAAAAATATCTTGCAAGATAGGTTGATATAATACTTAATTTGATTGTCTCATTATATTTTTTTTTATAAATATTGACAATATCAGAAGAAGTAAATGTATTAAAATAAAAAGATTCCTGGACTATATTCCAAATCTTTGAATCAACAGATAATAAAGTATTACTCTTTTCTTGTAAAGGATTAGTTATTGTTAGAGAAGAATCAGATCGTACAAGATCCATAAGCTCAATTACTTGTAATATCTTTTCCTTGGAAAAGTTACCTTCTAATGAGAGGTTATACTTACTCCCTTCATCATCTTCCAATTCAATCTTGATTTTCTTCTTCTTAGAGCTCAAAGTAAAAGATCTTTATTTTGTAAGCCATCGAACGCTTTTAAGTGTGATAGTAAAAAAGAATTAAGTAATTACTAAACTTTGCAGACATAACTTTCTATTTATTAATTTGAACTACTTTATAAAGTAAGATATACTTAAGCATCATTATTCAAATGATTTGATAGAGTATTTAATTTTGAGAATAATTAGTATTAGATTTGAAATTACACCTATTGCGTTTCCCCAGATAATTATAGCATCATCAATAATTATTCCGTAAATTACATAAAGAAATAAGCCTACTGTTAGATAAAATATTAGCCAAAATGATACATCATCCATTTTTTTAGTTTTGAAGCCTTTTATTATCTGGGGAATGCTACTATAGCGGGTTAAAACTGTAGCTGCAATACCTATAATGAAAGCTAATAAACTTGAGGAATATAAAAATGAAAATTCCATTATCATCTATAATCTTAATAGAAAAGGTTATTTTATTAGTATTGTAATGTTAATCAACAAACTTAAATCAAAAAGATTCTGGTTAAATTTAAAGGGTAGGATTTAACTTGCATAATAATAAAATAAATATACTATAAGATCTCCTTATCAGTTATTTGTTTATAAATAACCAGTAATGGCTATTTGGTATTGCTTATAATAATAGTAGGATATTTAATATTAAACTATAATAATTTGTACACCTTTACTAGTCAAAATTTTTATTGACTGCTTTTAACTGAACTAAATAGCCATTTATAATAGACCAAATTTTTTATATTTTATACTTGTATTATTTTTTGTTTGTTTAAATTTTAGGAGTAGTAGTTAAAAAAATCCTAAAAATTCTCATAAATCAAATTTTTTTCGTTTCGCGTTATGCTATCAATATCAAGAAAGCAATCCCAGATTGTCTCTTCAAAAAGAATTATCAAATGGATACATATAAAGTATGATTAAAATAGTTTTTATTAAAATTAGTCATATTTTGAAAATTCTTTATTTAATTCTTTCAAAAGTAATTTTTGTTTTTCTGTAAGATTATTAGGAATTTTGACCAATATCCTTACTAATTGATCTCCCTTGCCATATGTGCCATAACGTGGTAGTCCTTTTCCTTTAATCTTTAAAATAGTATTTGCTTGAGTTCCTCCAGGAATTTTTAATTTTTCAGAACCATGTAAAGTAGGGACTTTAATTTCAGTTCCCAATACTAAACTAGGGTAGTCAAGATTTAGGTTATATAATACATGACCATCTTCTAATCTTTCAAACAAATTATGAGGCAAAATGTGAAGTCTAATTAAGAGATCTCCAGGAGGTCCTTGCTCTGAATATTCACCTTCTCCAGTTAGTTGCAAAGTCATTCCATCTTCAACCCCTGAGGGAATATTTATTTTTAATTTCTTATTTTGTTTTATTTTACCCGATCCTAGACAAATAGTACAGGGTTTATCAATCATTTGACCTTTACCATTACAAGTTTGACATGGTTCTAACGAAATAAAGGTGGAAAAACGATTTTGATTATAAACCCTACGAGTTTGACCTTGACCATTACAAGTATTGCATGTACGTGGTTTAGTTCCACGGGCAGCTCCTGTTCCACCGCAATCGTTACAACTTTCAAACTTTGGTAATTCAATCTCATCTTTTTTTCCTCTTACAACGTCTTCTAATGAGAGTTCCATATCATAGAGAATATCTCGACCTTTCCTTCTATTACCTCCTATGTTGAAACTAAAGCCACCAAATGGATTAGTAGATCCTTCGAATCCTCCTGCTCCTCCTCTACCACCAAACATTTGTTCAAAAATAGTTTTTGCAAAGCCACCAAAACCCATATCTCTAAAGATCTCTTCAAAGTTTGCTTCAGATCCTCTAAATACATCCTCTGATCCTACATGTCCATAAGTATCATATCTTTTTCTTTTTTCATCATCGGAAAG
>JAICEO010000192.1 GCA_025924135.1 Nitrososphaeraceae archaeon
AAAGTTTTTTCATAATGAGATAAAATTAGGAATGCAAGATATGGGTTATTCTATTGATTGGCGACGAGAATTTACAACCATTGATACATTATATTCGAAATTCATTACTTGGCAGTTTAAAACATTACAAAAAAAGGGGTTAATTGTACAAGGTTCTCATCCTGTAGGATGGTGTCCATATGATAAAAATCCTGTAAGTCAGCATGATACTATTGGAGATGTAGAACCCGAATTTAGTGAATATGTCTTAATAAAGTTTAGGTTAGCAGATAACAATATAATACTTCCAACTGCTACTTTAAGACCTGAAACTATATTTGGAGTCACAAATCTATGGGTAAATCCTGATATTGAATACTTGATAATAGATGTAGATAATAATGCTGAACAATGGATCGTTACTAAAGAGGCCTCAACAAAATTAGAATTTCTTAATCATAGTATAAAAATCAATAGAACCCTCAAAGGAAATGAATTAATCGGTAAATTTGCAATAGATACTATTAGAAATATAGATATTCCTATTCTTCCTGCAAAATTTGTAAAACCTGATACAGGAACTGGAATAGTAATGTCTGTACCTGGTCATGCTCCATATGATTTTCAAGCTCTTATTGACTTAAAAAAAGAAACAAATTTACATTCATTTAATATTGACTTATCACAAATAAATCCAATAAAAATTATAGGAATTCAAGAAGCTAATTTAAATGGTAATAGTTTAATATCATGTGTAGAAGATGCAATATCAAAGTTCAATATTGATCATCAATCAGATTTAGGTCTGGAAAAAGCAACAAGTGAAGTCTACCATCTAGAATATTATCAAGGTAAGATGTTACCTAATACAGGAAAATACTCTGGATTGGATGTTCAATTAGCAAAAGAAGAAATAAAAAACTATTTGCTTTCCACAAAAAACTTAGCTGAAATTTTTTATGAATTTATTAATAAACCAATTAAATGTAGATGTGGTAATGAATGTGTTGTCAAGTTATTGAATGATCAATGGTTTATTAATTATAAAGATAAAGAATGGAAACATAAAGTACATAATTACATAGATGAATTAAGTATTATTCCTGAGGATCTTAGACAAGAATTTCACAATGTAGTTGACTGGTTAAAAGAAAGAGCTTGTGCAAGAAAATCAGGTCTTGGAACAAAACTTCCATGGGATCATGAATGGATAATAGAAAGTTTATCTGATTCAGTTATTTACATGGCTTATTATATAATATCAAAATTCATTAACGAACAAAAATATTCAATGAAAAAAAGTCTAAATAGTATCAATGAGTCTTTTTTTGACTATATACTATTAGGAATTGGAAATGTTCAGGATATATCAAAAAATTGTAATCTTTCCATATCCTTGATACAAGAAATTAGAAATGAATTTATTTATTTTTATCCAGTTGATTCTCGGCATTCTGGAAGAGATTTGGTTCCAAATCATCTTTCTTTCTTTATTTTTAATCATATAGCCATTTTTGAAAAGAAGTTTTGGCCACACCAGATAGTCGTCAATGGTTCTGTTTTAATGGAAGGAAAAAAGATGTCAAAATCGTTAGGAAATATAATACCTTTAAGAAGAGCAATACAAGATTATGGAGCAGATACAATTAGACTAGCAATATTGATTTCATCTGAGCTTCTTCAGGATGCAGATTTTTCATTTGATACTGCAAGATCTATTAGAATAAAATTATTCGAATTCTACAATCTTTCACAACAGATTTTGAATTCTAATTTTTACAATAAAGTATCAAACCCAAATTTATCATTAGATGAATTACTTTATCTGGATATATCTGAAAATGAATATTCTTTGCAATTAGAAGATAGATGGTTAATAAGTAAATTACAAAGGCTAATAAATAACGTCACAAGATCAATGGAAACATTACGTATACGTGAAGCTCTTCATAATATTTTGTACGTTTTCGATCAACATATTAATTGGTATAAAAAACGGATTAATGCTAAAAAACGAAGTAATGATAATATGGTAAATAAAATACTAATCCTTTGTTTTTCTATTAGAATAAAATTATTATCTCCATTTGCTCCATTTATATCTGAAGAAATTTGGAATAATTTAGGTAGCCGATCTTCAATCGTTGCTTCAAAATGGCCCACTGTTTTCAATGAAAAGATCGATCCATTATCGGAGGAATCAGATGAATTTATAAAAAGATTAACATTAGATATATCTAATATTATAAAAGTAACTAAAAAATTACCACATACTATATATATATATTGCTCATCTTCTGGTAAACAAAAAATTTATCAGAAAATTCTTAAAATAATTACTTTAACTAATGAAAGGAATTTTGGAAATATAATGAAAAAATTAATACAAGATCCTGAAACTTCTTATGCAAAAACGGATCCTTCTTTTGTTAAAAAAACTGTAGAAGATATTCTTTCTGAATCTGTTGAATCAAGAAATAATAGATTAAATTTGAACTCGTTAGACGAAATTTCTATCATAAAAGATTCAGAGAATCTAATATCTAATGAAATCGAATTTGAAAATATTCGAATAAATGTTTACTCAGAAGAAGAAAAGGATAAATTTGATCCAAAATCAAAGTCTAGATTTTCAAGACCGTATAAACCTGCTATCTATTTAGAATAAGATCCTTTTGCTTTATTATTTTTTCTTGAAATATAAATCGATGAAATCATATACAAGCTAAATCCACAAATGGACATTATTAATCCATATAAAGAAAGTGCTCCTCTATCTTGATAATATCCTATACCGAGAAGTATCGCTCCTAATACCAAAATAGCTATACCTGCCCTTGCAG
>JAICEO010000193.1 GCA_025924135.1 Nitrososphaeraceae archaeon
AAAGTCTTTGTCAAAAACTTGAACCCTTGAGTTTTTCATATCGGTTACATACATTGTATTATTGGAATCAAAAACTATTCCATGAGGTTCAAGAAACTTTCCTTCTGTAGAACCTTTAGAGCCATAGGATTGTATAAATTTACCATTTTCATCAAATTTTAAAATTTGATGTCCATTTGTATCAGTTAAATAGACATAGCCATTGTAATCAACAGTTAACTGATGTGGAGTTCTTTCAGCTCCTCGACCACCAGTATCTTCAAATCCCCATTTTAAAATAAATTTCCCATCAGGAGTAAATTTTTGTACTCTATGATTTGTAAGTTCCAGTGTATAAACATATTTACCAGATGGATGTACGTATATATCATGTAATTTGTCAAATTCTCCATCTCCAGCTCCTTCTTTTCCCCATTTTAAAATAAATTTTCCATCAGGGCTATATTTTTGAATCCTGTCATTACCAGTATCTGTTACATATACATATCCGTCTTTATCTATGTCTATACTATGAGGAGATATCAATTGTCCATCTTCACTTCCTTTGCCTCCAAATTTATATAGAAATTGATAATCAATAGAATTAGTTTCACCAAAAATATTTCCATAGAATGAAATACTATAAATTAAAATAGATAAAATCCCGTATATTACAAAATTTTTCATTATCCATAAGATACAATTGATTAATATTTATAAATGCTGATATATAAAAAATTACATGATATTATTTATAAACCTAGATAATCTTCAGTACTCTATTTCAATATCCCATAATTCGATAAAGATATTTTACAATCTTGCAAAAAAATATATGTTTCATGGATATACACAATTGATCAATGAAGGATATAAAAAAGCAAAAGTTAGTTTTTAAATTTTAATAAATATATTAAAAAATAAACTTATTTTCAAGATATAATTTTTAATTTTTTTGGTACCGAAAGATTCTAAATATAGTTTCAAAAATCATGAATTACTGATTTTAAAACTGAGAATTATCATTATAGCAGGGTTCGGTAACATAATAGATAAAGATTTTGTAAAAGTCAAACAGAGAAAACAATCAAAGATTATGAATATTAGCTCAACTAAAAACAATCAACTCTTGATAATTATGTACAATATTTAGATACTGCTTGCGAAATAGCAAAGATAGACAAAGTGAAGGTAATTGAAATTATGCAAAATAATAAAAAAAATATAATTAATAAGTTATTAGATTAGAGAAAGAAAAGTGGGAGTCAATATTAGAAACATTTTTCAGCATTATTTTGAATAAAATAATTAGTTAGTAAGAAATTTAATTTTCATTCCCTAATCTCCTATATAGAATTTCTTACTCTACTATTTTTCGGAGTTCAAATATATTTTTTCTTTGATATCAAGATATGTACAAGTCAGTACTTACTTTTGGACTTTTAATGAGTTCATTAGTAATGTTATCAGTTGTACCAATACTCAACAACAACAATAACCCAGCAATGGCGCAAGGATACAACGATGGCTACAACAGTTCTTATAGCCAATACCCAACAGATGATAAGAAATACGAATGTAGAACAGGCCCATTTGAAGGATTTTTTGTATCTTCAGTAGAATTCTGTAAACATATAAAATTTGATGATAGAAAAGATAACAAAGACAGAGATAATAGAACAGGAATACAAGGTCCACAAGGACCACAAGGACCACAGGGAATTCAAGGGCCACCTGGAGCAACTGGAGCAACCGGTGCTACAGGTCCACAAGGAATTCAGGGTATACAGGGTCCACCAGGTTTGAATGGAGTTAATGGAACCAATGGAGTTAATGGAACACAAGGTCCACCAGGTCCTAACCAAATACTAGCAGGAAATTTGTATTATAACCCAGGTAATGTAGTCACCATTACTGGATCTGTCACTGGTACTCCAGGTAACTCTACTGCTACATGTCAACCGGGTGATATTGCAATAGGTGGTAATTTTGATATAATTTCATACAACGTTACTCTTGTCGGCGATCCTACCGCAAATGTTGTGATACTATACGATGGAAATGACGGCTTTGATAAATATAATACAGATGTTGTGTTGTTTGGTAATGCAAATCAATTAAGGTTCACCACAAATGTATTATGCTTTAATAATCCCTAATTTTTTATTTTTTATTTTTTATAGAATTATTAATTAATTAATTAATCTATTACTCTAGCGATATTGCTAACAAAGACCTTATGAATTTTTTAACATATCATTTAAACTCTTACTTCTATTGGTTATTTGATGAGATACCATAAAGATCCTTTTTTAGTTGACAAAAGAAGATACTCATAACATTCATTTGTAGCCCAAAAATCAAAATATGTAATAGTTAAAGCAAGATTAATTTTAGAAATTTGAAAATGTTCTCATTATTAGTCTTAAAAAAGAGAGAAATAGGGAATTGCCAATCAAGGTTGGAAGAAAGATGGAGATAGCACGTTTACTGCTGCAGTCAAGTTACCGTTTGATAGTGCTTGTATTGGAGTCTCTGCACCAACAATTTTGACTTGGTCGAGTGTTGCAGTAGTATTGGCACTAAAGGCTATTGCTCCTACTCCTACATCTCCTCCTAATATTTTAGTATTAGAAATTGTATTTTTACTATCTACCAGCAAAATACCTAAGAAAACGTTGTCTATGAATTTGTTGTGATTAATTATACAACATTCATTTGATCCTAAAACACCAATACCAATTATACCTATCCCAACATCATTGTTTGATATATGG
>JAICEO010000194.1 GCA_025924135.1 Nitrososphaeraceae archaeon
TGTAATTGAAATCCATTCAAATCTTTCATTCGTATATCAATTACTATTAACAGGTCATTAAAATTTTGAAGGTCTCGAATGTAATTGAGTGCCATTAAAGAATCTGTAAATGAAGTAATATTATAATCGTAAGCTCTTAAAAACATTCTAAAAGTAAAAAGGTCATCCTTCTCATCATCTACTAAAATTACTCTTTTGGCATTATTTTTTTTATGAAAGAAAAATCTTTTTTCATCTTTATCAAATAAACTTAATTGTTTTTTAGTTAAAAAATCTCTTTTATTATTCTTTGTAATGGACACTACAGAATTATCTTTCCTTCTAATATTATATGTAGAATATCCATTAGTTTCTGTTATTTTATATTCTCCGCTACTTTTGAAATAATAATTATTAACAATGGCAGTAGTATTAGAAAAAGTTTTTAAAATTCTATATAAATTATCTCCAATAATTATTTCATTTGGAACAGACAACGAAGAAGAATTTAGCTTTGAACATAGGTTTACGGTTGAACCAAATAAATCTATTTGACTGTAATCACCAACTAAAGCTAAATCTAATAAGCCGTAATCTATACTAATCCTATAGTTGAATGGAGGAAGATTTTGTTTAGCCAATTCATTGTTAATCTTATATCGCTCATCTAAAATTTTAAAACAACATTCGATACTATTTTTAAATGAATTCGCATCATTGGTATTAGTTGTTTTTGGAAAGTAAAATAATAAAGAATCACCAATATTTTTTATGACTTTACCATCGCTACTATTTGAAATTAAGTTAGATACTGAGTTTATAAATGTAGAATAATATTTTCTAATAGTTTCTATACTCCCCATTGCAGCAATATTTTTAGTTGAATCTACCAAGTCAATAAAACCTACGCAACTCTTTATAGAGTCCCCTGAGAATCTTATTCCTTTAGAAGAAAAATTTTTCATAGTAATTGCTCCTTAAAACTATTAATTACAAAATGAATTTCTTTTATTTTGGTTCATTTACAGCTATATTGTTGTTTATTTTTACTTCTTTTATTGTAGACATGTACATTGGTGCATTACTAAGGTATATAACCTTATGTATTAATGACTTTTGTATAGTAATATTATTTATAAATAATCCCATTCATTTTATTTGTTTAACCTAAGGTAATATATATATTTACAACAATAAAATTTAGAATTAGTTAGATATTATTGACCCATCATGAGTAACACTAATACTGGTTCTAAAATAAGAGTTTTTATTATAGATTAACTATCAATAACTTGTATTTAGCTTTTATTATTAGAAACTTATTTGTAAATTATAAAAATAAATATGATAAAAATTGTTAGTCCCAAATTTATTATAAAGTCAAACACGGATTATTTTACCAAAATAAAGTGAATACTTTTCTGCTAATTTATGAAATTTAGTTAACGATATTCTTATCTATCTATCTCTTCTATACTTATTACATAATGCCAATAGTAACAGTGTCAATGTATAGTGGTAAAACACAGAGAGAAAAAGATAGACTCGCAGAGGCAATGACTGAAGATGTAGCGAAGATATTAAACATAAAGAAAGAAGAGGTAATTATAGTATTCCAAGAAGCACCTCATGGAAATTGGTATTCTTCAGGGGTTCGTCTATAATATTACTACATTTCTTATGTAGTTGATAATTGTAACAAACTCATTTGAATTTGAAAAATAACAAACCATTGGTATTAAACAGCAATCTTAGTTGTATGACCTTACTGGTTCTTTTAAAATAGAAACTAAGTCAGAATAGTTAAAAGGCTTAACAAGCACATCTTGGCTTTTTATTCCAATTGAATCTATCATACTGCTTATATTATCTAATGAGTAGGTTGTAGTTAATATTATTTTTTTATGTGGTAATCTATCACGAATCTTTCTAGCAACTTCAAAGCCTGAAATGTCAGGAAGATGAGTATCTAGTATAATTAAGTCATAGTCATTGTTGTTGTCGTTTATACCAGAATGTAAAATTTCTAAACATTTGTTACCACTTTCTACCATATTCACATCGGCTATTGAAAAACCATACTGTTTTGTAAAAAGAGAATAAAGAAACCGAATATCTTGGTTTGGTTCGGCTATTAGGATTCGTTTATGTTTTCGTTCTTTCTTTTGGTTTTCTACTGATAATTGGTTTGAATCAATCAAATCGTTACTATATGCTCGTCGTTCAGATACTGTCTTTTGTATCTGAGAATAAGGAGGTGTTGTTAAGGCCTGGTAAAATTTACCACTCTATTTTGGCTATTAACTGATTGTATGAAATTGGTGTTTGTTTTTGCGCAAGCCTTCACATTATCACGTGTTTGTTCTAGTGCTGTGTTGTATACTCTCATATTTGATGCTAGAGCATTGTTTATTAGATTGCTAGTATTTAATAGGTAACTTGTAAAGTTATTTACCATTACTGCGTGATTTTCTGCGATTTTTTGTGGATTAAACCAGTCCCATACACCATTGCTATTGCCACTATTTCTATCTACTTGTTGTGATTGAAAAGAGCCTATTACTTGTTTTTGTGCTTCAATAAAGTCAGAAGCAATGTCTCTTATGGTTTTAATAGTTTGTTCTTGATACTCAGCAATACGTTGTGTATATTGTGGAATCTCTCGTGTAGCTTCATCAGTTGTTCTTTTTACATTATTTAAGGTGTTGTCTAGTGTCTTGTTTATTGCATCTTGTTGTTGAGTTAATGCATTATTTGTTCTTTCATTGAAA
>JAICEO010000195.1 GCA_025924135.1 Nitrososphaeraceae archaeon
CTTTATGAAATTGATATATTGATTAAATGTTTTTCAAGGATAGATAATAATTCTTTTATTCGGATTGGTTTTTGAATAAATCCATCTATCTTTATACCTTCTAGCTCAGAAAAGTTGATGGCATCATAAGCTGACATCAAAAAAAATGAAATAGTGGCATCAATTTTTTTTATATTTTTTAGCAAATCAAATCCAGTCATTCCAGGCATTCGAATATCAGAAATTATTAATCCATATTGAGCAAAATTTGTTTTGTAATTTTTTAGGGCCTCGAGTGGATTTGTAAAACCTATCACTTCATAATTTTTATTTTCAAGTAACTCTTTGAAAAGATTGACAATATCAGAATCATCATCTACCAATAGAATTAATTTTGACTGATAATTTATTGGCATTATTTTATTTCCCTAGTTTGTTTGACTATTGCTATGAAGCTTGCATCAGAATTAAAAGTACTCAAATTTTTATTGGCTACAAAAAGGATTAATGAAATAACGTTTTGATGCACTACACCTCTACCCCTATTAATTACCGTTACTCAGCTATAAATGGCTACAATTCAAAGATTACTGATTTTTTGTTAAATAAATCATAAATCGTCTTAATTAGGCAAATAAAACCAAATTTCTATAGAATATAATTGAATATCAAATGATTCATCGTTTATTATAACGAGTACTTGTTACTTAAATCTAATTGATTTATTGAATTACTAATCTAATAAAAGAACAATAACTTTTCGTTTATTCTATGATATTATATGTGGTATGAAATGGATGTTTTACATCTATACTGCTGTTTCTATTCAAACTCATCCAGTCGTATATTTGTTTAATATATTTTTGACGAAATTAATATATACATTAGTGACAATAATAGTTAACAATGTCTGCACGTGCAGATAAGTCTGTTCCTGCTTTATCGGATATAGATAGAAAAATATTAAAAATTCTTCTTGTACCAGATGGTGATATACAATCCAACACGATAGCAACAGAATTAGGAATTCCAATTAGTACAATTAGAAGAAGGCGTAGAAGATTAGAAAACGAATTTTTAAAAACCTACCATATCTTGGATATTGAGAAATTTGGATGGAGACGTGTTGATTTTTTTATTTCTGTAAAGAATGGAAAGGTAAATACCATAGCCAATAACCTAATTGGAGTAGATGAAGTAACATACGTTGGTAAAAGCATAGGTGAACATACTATTGATTTGAGAATAGAAACTATAGTTAAAGATAACAGTACACTTCTTGACCTACTTGAAAAAATAAAAGGTATGGATGGAGTAAATGATGTGGTCTGGAGTGAGATTGTTAGTGTTGTAGGGAGAAAAATATCCATTCCATCCTCAATTATTGACAAAATTTAGTAATTATACAACAACAACAACAACAACAACAACTACTACTACTACTACTAAAACTACTAAATTGTCGATGATTAATTCTCGGTCTGATAATATTAATAGATGTTAGTAGTAATACACATTATTGTATATCAGGAGTTATATGCTATCATTGCTAATTGAATACAGATATGTCAACAAAAAGACACGACCGTAAAGATGAAGAATCAAATGAAATAGATTCAACAACAACTACAGAACAACAATATCAACAAGAACAACAACAAGCCGTTAATAAAGCATTAGATGAAACTAGAGATAATATTAAGAAGACAACTAATGAAGCAAGAAAAGAAATTCCACGCTATACACAAATCGTTAACGATTATCAGGAAAATACAATACAAGCTATTAGAGAAATTACAGATAATTTTGTAGATTCTCAAAAAGATATTATAGTTAATTCATTCAGACTTTGGTCAGACTGGGTTTCATCTCCAAGACAGATAGCTGAAAATTATGGAAAAATAGTGAGTAGCTTTGCTGACAATGCCGTAGCAGCAACTAGAGTAGTAAATAATACATTATTTGCAAATTTAGATTCTGTCAATACATCTGTGCAACATACAAAAGAGAATGTAAAAGAGCTATCAAAAATAGGAGCTAATACTGTAAAAACTTTCCAACAAGTTTCAAGCGACAATATTCATAATAAAACAAGAACAAGTTCTACGAACTAAAGATAGATTAATTGGTTAGTTAGAAATAACATAATCTATATATTTTTTTATTATTTGAATTTTATATTAAATAAAAGTAATAAAGTATTTAAAAAAAAGCAACATATTAAACTAATTTGAATGTAACTTTATTTAAATATATTGACTAGCTATGTATATCAAGTGGTTCTGTTTGGAGTTCTTTGGACTGAAAAACCAAACTGGAGGACATATAGCTCATGAGCCTCATTGAACCTCCTGTTTTGTACTTTAATAATTCTACTATATCTTAATCTATAAGCAAAATTAATTTCATAATAATAAAATTTAATTAAAGGATAATTTTGATAGATAGAACGATATTTCTAATATTAAATTGTCATATTTCCAAAATTAACAGTCAAACAAGTTTTATCAAAGCAAAGTAAGAGATTTGAAAAACCGTAACTACTATTATACGATGTTGTCTATATATTATTGTAGTTTGGATACAATTTTAAAATCAATAATAAAACGACAAATCCCCTTTCTAATTGGGGGTACTATTACGGGAAGCATTATGGCATACTATTATGGTTTTTTATTTACTATTATAGTAAATAGTATAATGTGGTATGTGATTTCCTATTTAGTTAGCAAATATTATTACAAATCTAAAGGA
>JAICEO010000196.1 GCA_025924135.1 Nitrososphaeraceae archaeon
AATCAACTAAGCGAAAAAATTACTTTGTACAAAAAAATAGAAACAGGTGGAATTAAACCAAATGATATATTGTCTAAGAAGCTAGAACGTTATCTAGGAATTCAACTATATGAAAATCTTGTTGAAAATAATAAAAATGAAGATGATTAGTTAATGAATTTTAAAAATGCTCTTCTAATAACATATCCTATTGAAGAATCTGTTAATGAAGCCTTATCTTTGGCTGAGACCGCAGGTTATGTAATTAAAAAAATAGTCAAACAGAAACATATTACACAATCAAAATATGGAATTGGTAAAGGAAAAGCATATGAGATTAAGGATCTTGTAAATGATCTGAATATTGACATAATTCTTTTTGATGAAGTATTAAAACCTACACAACAATATAATTTAGCATTTTTATGTAAAAGAGATATTATAGATAGAGAACGATTAATATTAGAAATATTCGAACGTCGTGCCAGTACATCAGAATCACGTATACAAATTAAATTAGCTCAATTAAGATATGAAATGGTTAGAATTAAAGAAAAGGTAAGACTTGCAAAAATGGGTGAACAACCAGGATTTTTTGGTTTAGGGAAATACGATGCTGATGTTTATTCATTAGATCTTAAATCACAAATGAGCGTTTTAAAGAAAAAACTAGAGAAAGAAGAAAAAAGAAGAACACTATATAGAAATCATCGTAATAGAATGGGTATTTCAACCATTTCATTGGTTGGTTATACATCCTCAGGTAAAACTACACTGTTTAATTCCTTAACAGGAGAATCAAAAGAGATAGGCAAAGAAATGTTTACTACTCTATCCACGTTTACGAGATCCTTATATATAAATTCTAATCAAAAGTTATTATTATCAGACACGGTGGGATTTGTAAACAAGTTACCAGCTTATATGATAGATGCTTTTAAATCTACTTTACATGAACTTGTTTTTTCTAAATTGATTTTGTTGGTTATAGATATCAGTCAAACTATCAAAAATATAAGAATAAATTTGAAGAGCTGTCTTCATATAATAAATGAATTACAAATTCCATTAACAAAAATATTGTATTTACTAAATAAAGTTGATTTAACTACTGTAAATGATGCCTATGAGAAAGCTAAGATGTTAGATTTAAAATACCCAAATAATCTCGTTTTACCTATATCAGCAAAAACTGGCTATAATGTAAATAAAATATTGGATCTAATAGATATACTCGTTTATGGGAACAATTTAGAAATACAAAATAACGGAGGAGAGTTATAAATGAATATAGCAGTACTTAGAATAGGTCATAGATTAGTCAGAGATGATCGTACAACTACTCATGTAGCATTAGTTTCTCGATCTTTTGGTTGTAATCTTCTATACATGACTGATGTTAATGATGATATAAAATCTACAATAGATGATGTAAATAATAGGTGGGGCTATGCATCAAATTTTAAAATTGAAATAGTCAAAGGTTGGCGAAATGTAATATTAAATTGGAAGAAAAATGGCGGTATAGTTATACATCTTACAATGTATGGATTAAATGTAGATGATATCATTGGTAAAATTAAGGATAATAGTAATGATATTTTAATAATAGTTGGAGCTGAAAAAGTTCCAAAGGAAATATACACACTTTCTGATTATAATATTGCTGTCGGTAATCAGCCACATTCTGAAATATCTTCGTTAGCTATTATTTTAGATAGAATATTTGAAGGAAAACAACTTAAATTAAATTTTGAATCAGCCAAAATCAAAATTATTCCTTCACTTCGGGAAAAATTAGTAGAGAAAAATTATTTTTGAAACAAAGAATTATAATTTTACTCACCATTACATACTGTTTAATAAACTATAATATTCATACAATAACTTGCCATCTAATATGAAATCAATTAATTTTTTAAGTTGTGATTCCATAAAAAATATAAGGTTTTGTATTAACTAATTAGTATATTGAAAAAGAATGAAGAATTAACTAACGTTAACTATGAAAGAGGTTCTTTGGTTAAACCTAGAGAAAAATGGGGTTTAGAAAAAGAAACTGATAATTTTGCTAATAAAGTTAAACTCTACCGTCAAGGAAAGTTGTCAGATGACGATTTTCGAAGATTTAGGCTTCAGCATGGAGCATATGGATCAAGATTAAGACCTGATTATAGTATGATAAGGATTAAAATTCCTAGTGGCGAAATCACTCCAGAACAACTAGAAAAGATAGCCAATTTATCTGAGGCATTTTCTATTGGATCAGCTCATGTTTCAACTAGACAAAATATCCAATTACACTGGGTACAGTTAGAAGATGTCAGCGAAGTTATGAGAGGATTAGTAGAGGTAGGTTTAACAACTAGAGAGGCTTGTGGTAATACTGTAAGAAATGTAATGTGTAGCCACTTTGCAGGTGTTTGTCCTGACGAAGTTTTTGATGCTACTCCTTATTCAACAGCAATTGCAAAGTTCCTCTTACGTAATCCAATGTCTCAGAATTTACCAAGAAAATTCAAAATTAATTTTGGATGCTGTAATAAACACGGTTTGGTAAGAATAGCTGACATTGGTTTAGTACCTGATTTAAAAGATGGAAAAAAGGGATTTAGAATTTATCTTGGAGGAGGATTGGGTGCTGCCTCGTTTATAGGTCATCTTTTAGAAGATTTCACTTTTGAAGAACAACTTTTATCAACTTGTATGGCAACTATTAGACTATTTGATAG
>JAICEO010000197.1 GCA_025924135.1 Nitrososphaeraceae archaeon
CAAAAAAAATTACTGGAAATTTCACAAAGATTACTATTACTATTTTGCAGGTGATTATGCTATCATGGATAATGATTTTTATTTTTGGCTTTTAGGTCGATCTGATGATGTTATTAAAATTTCTGGACATAGAATAGGTACCATTGAATTAGAAAGTACTTTTATATCACACATGTCTGTATCGGAGGCAGCAGTCACTAGTAAACCTGATAATATAAAAGGTGAAGCTATTGTAGCATTCTTAGTATTAAAGAAAGATTGTGTTGAATCAGATCAATTACGAAAAGAAATAATAGAACATATTAGAAAAAATATAGGGGCTATAGCTATTCCCAATGAGATATACTTTGTAAATAAGTTACCAAAAACAAGAAGTGGAAAAATAATGAGACGTTTGTTAAAATCTATAGCTAGCGGTCTAACTATAGGAGATACTACTACTCTAGAGGATGAAACATCGATAGAAGAAATACAGAAAATTTATAATGAATTAAACAATATAGTAAAAATTAATTAATTGCTTCATTTTTTTAATCATTATTAAAGTAAAATTCAAATTCGAGATTTATTATATTACTTTAGTTGGTTCACAAGATGGCTATCTTAATTCCAGCTGCTCTTGTGACTTTTTTTATTGGAATAGCAGGCATAATTTTTGTGCCAGATGAGATCAAAAATAAGCCACTGGATTTTGACAGAGGAACGATTAAGATAGACGATTCAGTAATAGATGTAGAAGTAGCAGAATCAGATGCTGAAAGACAAAGATGGCTAATGTTCAGAGATGAGAAATTTCCGCTAAACTCTGCAATGATTTTAGTTTATCCAAAATCTGATCTATATGCATTATGGCTATTAAATATTCAATATAACCTTGATATTTTGTGGTTCAATGAAAAAGGAAAACTAGTTTATTATATAGAAGATGCTAAACCCTGTGAGAATCCATTAGATCCTCAGAATTGTACCTTTAAAACAACTATACCTGCAAAATATATTGTAGTATCCACAGAAGGATTTATCAAAAGAAATAATATTACAAATACATCAATTTTAACTACAATCTCAATCTAACTTCATATTTATTAGATTCATATTTATTTGATTCAATATATCTATTTATTAAATTCAATATATCGGTGTTATAAATTTGACATAGGGTTTAAATAGTTTCAGAAAGAACCGGAGATTAGTGAATTAAATGCCAGTTGCAATACTTCCAGATATTAGTGAACAACATTGTATTGGGTGTGCACTTTGTGTAGAAATTTGTACTGCTCTTGGTCCAGATGTCCTTAGAGTAAAACCAGTTGAAGGATGGAAAAGAGGTAAAGCCTTTGTATTTTATCCAGAGCGATGCATCTCTGATGGTGCATGTATTGGTGTCTGTCCAACAAAGGCAATTTTCTGGATGAGACCAATGGATTATACACCAGGACAACCAATTCCATTAAAGAAAAACGCTATATTTAACAAAGGTTGGGACGAAGGCTAGAATCAACCAAACTCTTTTATTTTATTTTTTTAGTACTCTAAATATTAGTTATTTTTTTGTTATTTAATAATTCTATAAATATACAATAACATTATCTTTTATTGATAATGCAGTCCTTCACTGATGAAGAACCATTTTCTGACAAAGAAAGAGAGATACTTTTGTCGCATTTTACTAATAGTGATAAACCAATTTTTGCGATAATAACTCCTAAACAAGTTGATCGAGGAGCACTAATGTCAAGATATTCACGATCCGACAAAAGTATGCGTAGGATATTTTTAGAAGAATTTGCAAATAATCCTAATCGTGGAGATGAATTTTATAAAAGAGTATTATTAGAATATGGTGATGATTCTGTTGCAGAATTAGGAGAAGCGCAGGTAGCAATAGAATATGTATCCAATATAGCAGCTAAAAAGATAGAAGATCAAAGAATAGGTTTATCTTATCTAGAAAAATCATCAAGATACGTTTCATTCGACAAGAAAAATAATGGTCAGTATAAATATTTGAAAGAAAAAAAAATAATGGATTCTAGATATGCGGATATATATATAGAAGCATGTGACTATGCTTTTGACCTTTATTCTAAAAACATAGAAGCTATGCAAAGATTCATTATAGAAAGAGAACCTATAGATAACTTTCAATTTTATGATTCTATTTCTAAAAAAGATGTACAATTTAATAATTTAAAAGAATCTAATGATATAAAATCAGCTCAAAAAATATATAAGAGTACCATAAAAGCTAAATCTTTAGATCTTTTACGGGGGCTTTTACCTGCGTCTACTCTTACTAATTTAGGTATTACTGGTAATGGGAGAGCTTTTGAATATCTTTTAACAAGATTGTATGCATCGAATTTAACAGAGATGAATGTCTTATCTGATCAATTGTATGAAGAGCTTAATCTAATTATTCCGTCTTTTGTTTATAGGGCAAAAAATCAGCATGGAATTTCTATGCAAAATTATTTAAGAAATACAAATGATGTTATTCTCAAAATGGCTAAAGAACATCTTTCACACATCAAAATCAATCCAAATGTAGAATGTGTGAATTTAATATTTAATGAAGATAATACTGAAGCAGAAGTAAAAATTGCATCATCTATTTTATTTGAACAAGCA
>JAICEO010000198.1 GCA_025924135.1 Nitrososphaeraceae archaeon
ATAATAATTGTATCGTTTTTAAGTTCATTATTATAAATGAAAAACTTCTTAATTAATATGCTATAATTTTATAATATTTTATTATCTTCATTTTCAATTTAAAGACATAACAATCTTGATTTACCCTAAGTAATAATTAAAATTTGCTCAAACTTGATTATTATTTAAAAAAATTAATTAAGACCTTATTCGAATCCATGATCAGTTAAATGGGACTTAATGAAAAAATTATTTTTTTAGGAATATTAGGAGTGGGTGCAATTGTAGGAGTAATTTCATATACTATATTTTCTGATCTTCCACCCACACCCGGCAATACAAAATCAATCTATAGACAAGATCTCCCTCCTCAACCTACAGCACAAGCTAGTTCAAGTACAGAATCAAAAGTAGATCCTGCAACTGTTAAAGCGGATGCAACATTAACAATCCTTGAAGGGGCTTCAACACAAGGTAATCCGGACTATGATCCAAAAGAACTAACAGTCAAAAAAGGCAATGTAATTAAAGTCGAAAATCTTGATCCGATTCCTCACACAGTTACAAATGGTGCAGGGCCCAACGATCAAAATTCAGCAAAAATATTCGATACGAGTTTAATTATGGGAGGAGAATCAGCAATTTTACAAACTGAAGAAATTAATGCAGGCGAATATGCATATTATTGTACAGTTCATCCTTATATGACAGGTACCTTAAAGATTGAGTAACTGATAAATAACCAAACACTTTATTTTTATATTACAAGACAATACATTTATTGAAATCTTCAAGGTTATACATATTTTTTCAGGTAATTTATCTAAATTTTTAGATAATGATATGCTTTATATGTAATTAATAAGAATATTAGACTATGGTTTTTTTACAGGTTAAAGATCTAAATGTAAGTATAGACGGAAAAAAGATATTAAATGGTTTAAATTTAGAAATTGATAAAAATGAAGTACATGCTATTATGGGTGTAAATGGATCAGGGAAAAGTACCTTTGCAAATGTACTCTTAGGACATCCAAAATATTCTATTACTTCTGGAGAAATTCTTGTTAAAGGAAAAAGTATCTTAGAATTATCTACTGATGAAAGAGCTAAACAAGGAATATTTTTAGGATTTCAATATCCCATTGAGATTTCAGGTGTAGGGTATAGTCATTTTTTAAGAAATGCTTATAATACTTTAAATAAATCTTTAACGGAAGATCAAAATGATCGAGAAGTTTTCCTTACAGTTAAAGAATTTCATGAATATGTTAAAAAAAATCTAAATTATGTGGGCTTGGATCAATCATTTCTTGGAAGGTATTTAAATGAAGGTTTCTCTGGAGGAGAAAAGAAAAGATCTGAAGTTATGCAAATGTTGGTATTAAGACCAAATATAGCTATATTAGATGAACCAGACTCAGGTTTAGATATTGATGCAGTAAAAGCAGTTGCTGAGGCAATAAATAAATTGATTAATACAGGAGCTGGAGTTGTTGTAATTACGCACTATGCTAGAATTTTACGGTATCTTACAAAACTTGATAAAGTTCATGTAATGGCAAAAGGGAAAATTATTAAATCTGGAGGAAAACAATTATCAGAAGAATTAGAAACTAAAGGTTATGAATGGTTAGGTTTAGAAGAAGAATAAAGTTTTGGTATATATTTTAATTTTAAATTTTAAATATATAATACGGTTAATTCCCTTTTTTTTATATTAATGTCATTTAATAATAATAATAAAAACAATAAATCAGACTCATCTAATAATAATAATAATGATAATTCTAGAGAAAAGCAAATTACACCAGTAGAAAATGAAATAAAAACCGAAGGTATAAAAAAAGAAGAGCAGCTTTTCCTAAATTTTTCCTTTTTTAAGGTAGATTCAAAATGGAGATGGTTAAATGAAATAGGAAAGGAAGAAGCAGCTAAAGAATTTGAAAGCTTATTGGAGGTCGCAAATACCAAAATGAAAGTCATTTCATATTCAACAATAGGTCTAAGAAGTGATGCAGATTTCATGTTATGGATGATTGCAGATTCTGTTGAGAAAATGCAGATTTTAACATCAAAGATTTATTATACTGTACTAGGAAAATATGTTGAACCTTCTCAAATCTATCTATCTAGTTCAAGAAGATCAATTTATTCTACTCAAGTAAAGTCGGGTTTTATGACTAATCAACAACCCCTTAAATATAACGTAGTATATCCATTTATAAAATCAAGAGAATGGTATCTTCTCCCTTTTGAAAAAAGGAAAAAAATGATGGAAGAACACATAGAAGTTGGAAGGAAATTTCCAAATATTAGACTAAATACATCGTATTCCTTTGGAATTCATGATCAGGATTTCATGCTAGCTTTTGAAACAGATGATCTGAATGATTTTCAAAATTTAATTATAAAGTTACGTGAAACTAAGGTTAGTAAGTATGTTGTTAAAGATACTCCTATGATTGTCTGTATCCATAAAAATATTAGTCAAGTTATAAAAAGTTTAGGATGAATGAATATATTGATGATTGCACTTAAAGAATGGGCTATTGTTTGTAAAGCTCTGGAAGAAGGAAAACAGATGTTATTGCTTCGTAAGGGAGGCATTATGGAATATAGAAAAGGATTTGAGGTTAAACATAATGAA
>JAICEO010000199.1 GCA_025924135.1 Nitrososphaeraceae archaeon
GTATAAATCAGATACTAAAAATTTAGGATATTCATAGTGGTAGTTACCGTGTTGTATTATTAAAGTAGTTATTAATTCATTATATTTTTTGACAAAATCAAATTCTTCTGGAAATAGCATTAATCTATTTGATTGGTTAAGAAATCCCATTTTTCTTTGAGCAATTTTAATCATTTTCACTGAACTATCTATGCCTATTACTCTCGACCCATCTATGTAATGAAGAAATGATTGAAACCCAGTGCCACACCCTATATCTAAGACATTTTTCGGACTAAATTTCTGAATAACTTCTTTAGATAATAAAAAATGCAATCTAGAATATAGCCATGAATACCACAAGTCAATAATATGGTCATATTCTATATATCTATTGAAAAGATCCAGACTATTCATTTTCGCTAATGAATTGTTATATCATATTGTGTAAATCTTATTTCTATTTTTGAGATATTATGATACAATATTTTTTAATATTTGTTCCTTAATACATTTAAACTCCGGATTGACCCTGTCAAATTCTCTAGCTATATTTTTTTTAGATTTCTTTTGATTTAGTAAATAAATAAGTATTTTTAATTTAAGTACTCCTATATAGAAATTTATTACATTTGAAATTATATCTGTTAAATCAATATATATAAATTTGTTTAAATAATTTTTAAATTCTTCTGCCATCGAGCATAATAGATCAAGTGAATAATCTTTATTTATTTTATCAATCCATTTTTTGCAAATAAAGTCTTTTTTCGCCAATTCTTAACTACTATAGCCTATAGGAATGTCAATGTTAGACTTGAGCAGTACTAATAATTAGATCTATTACAGTATCGCCTCTACTTTATAGTCTCCTCTATTTGTCAGCCTATCCAGTCTTTTTAATACAAAAACTGCAGTTTCCCTAACTGCATCACTTGGATCTGCCAGCATCTTTCTCAGCGTTTCTTTACATTCTTGGGCTCGTATTAGACCCAAAGCTTCTATCGCTTCATGTCTTACAAGTTCGTTTTTATCATTTAGGGCAGAGTTAATCAAGTTAGGAATCTTAGCTTTCATGTTTCGCACACCAATTTGAAAAGCAGCCTCATGTTTTACAATTCCATTATCGTCATTAAGCAAAACCCAGACCATTAGGTCGGCTATTTCAGCAAAAATAGGATCATCTTTGTCAATCACTTCAGTTATCTCTCCTGCAAGCCAAACAGAATCCCATCGTATAGATTCGTCTCTTTCGTTTCTTAAAATTTGTATAATTTTGTCAAGCCGCATTCTCGGTGGCAGTTTTCTCATGTCATACTCATCGAAGATAAATTCCATTCTCAGGTCAGTTATTTTAGAAGAATTATTTAAGGTTTCTCCCTTGTACTTGGCTCTCTTCAATCGAGCTAATATAGAAATAAACAGAAGAACTCAAAGTATATACTTATTTTTAGTCATTTTAAATTTTCTATTGTTTACATTTAGCAAATCCTAAATTATAATTTTAGAAACGTAATTTATTAATAAAATAATATAATAATTATATAACAATGAGAACAGGTCAGTAAATGTAGAATTACCTGATGAAGTATGGAACGTTATAGATACACAGTTTAAGCCTTTAAGTAACAAAAGTGTTTCTAAAATACTAGGTAATATCATCAAAAACTATCTAGAAGAACATCCATACAATTTAGACCCATATTTACTTGAACATGGACATGGATTAAAAGATGATATTGATATTCAGGAAGATATGATAATGTCTCTAGTAGAACTATTAGAAAGAAAAGGGGTAGGCACTTTTCAAGAATGGTCTCAAATAATGCATGACAGAATAATGAGAGAATAACAAATTTTTAACAGAAATATTCAGAGCTATTTTAGATGTATTTTATTTATTTTAACAAATTATTTTAATATATAATAGTCATAATGTTAGGAATATCAGTAACTTTATGACCTTATGTATAAGTATGCTATAAAATTAAATTCATGTAAAATCATGAATATTATGGTTAGCATAGCTTTTATGACCTTGCATAGCCAAATATCATTAATTGAAATATTGAAAACCTTCTATGCGCATTCCAGACTAACACATAATGAGAACAATAAACTTGATTCTTCTATCTCCATATTCTATTATTTTTCGTATTTCGGATATAGTTGGAGGTCTATCCTTTGCTGCACGATTTATTTTTGGAGCTCCAATTAGTATTCGATCCCACTTGACTTCTAATTCATTTGCATAACAGAATTTTTTTATTGCTTTAAAATAATTGGCAAAAGTTGCACTACTTAACTTTTCTTTTAACTTTATTTTTTTGAAATTGTATATATTTATACAAAATAGAATTAAACCAATTTATATTGTTTTTAGCTTTTGTATAAAGAAGTAGATATCATCAGTTTTAAAATCTGTTTCCCCTAATGTATTTATAAGAAAATTAAAAAATTTATCAAATTTAATACTATATTCTTTTATTGTTTTTGGAGATCTAATATATAGCATAAATATTTGATAAGGACTTACCACGTGTGTATTCAAATTATTATTTTCGTTAAGTGGCATCATATCCAGTCATCGTAAGATATTACTCTGTTTATACTAAAAGCCATATAAAGCCTCAA
>JAICEO010000200.1 GCA_025924135.1 Nitrososphaeraceae archaeon
TAAGAAAAAATTTCCATTATACCAAATGGAGTAATAAGAATTGCTAGTGGAGAAATATTTTGCAATGCTGTATTTTCTAAAGCCATTGCATTAAAAACTAATCCTGTACCAAAGCCAGAAAATATTCCAATTCCTATACCAACACCTGGAATAAACATGGATAAAGCAATTAGAACATTATTCTGAAAAATACCAACTTCATCTATTCCTTGAATTTTTGTTTCAAATTGTTCATTTATTAACGTTGATTGCTCCTTTTCAATATTTATTTTAGCACCAATACTATAAGAAATAAGAAAAACTAACATACCAATAGATAAATAATATAGACGTTTCTTCAATTTTTATGATTATATTATTTAACTTTATAATATTTTTGTATTGAACTTATAATAGCAATGTAATTAAATAAGATGATTCTATCGTAATAGTTTGTAGTTGTCTTTTCAGAAAGAAATATCAAATGCATTGTCTTATCTTACTGCACACGGATATCAAATACATCCCGAGGCATTTAAAATTTTAAAAAATCTTGATTCAAATATTATGGAAATAATTCAGAAAGTTGTGAGATTTAAGAAAAACCAAAATGACACTAATGACACTAATATTATTCTGATAGAAGATCTTCGAAATTTTTGTACTATAAATATTTCTAATGAAGGTCATATTCCAAATGAACTTGATAATTTAACTGTTTCAGATTCAAAGTTACAAGATAATAATACTATAAAAACAATAAATGAAATTCAAGAATTCGAAATTTTATCTACACAAGAAATTACAATTAATAAACCAACTTACAGAGAATCATTTAAAATTATTTATGATTCTTCCGATTATATTAATCCTGAGGAAGGAATTAATGGTTATATTTCTTTATTTAAAAGTAGATTTCACCAATCTTTAAAAATTTTATCTACAAGACCAGAAAGTAAACGTATCAATAAAATATCTTCCATAAAAAGAAAAATTAAACAAAAAAATAATAATTATTTAGAAAATAATCTTTCGGTAAATGGAAATACTTCCATAATTGCTGGTCTGGTAATGTCTAAACGTTCTAAAAAAAATAATATTGAATTAGCTATAGACGATTTAACAGGAATAATAAATACAATTGCTCTAAATGAAGAGACAATAAAACTTGTATCGAAATTAACATTGGATCAAATGGTAATGTTAGAAATTGAAAATAAAGGAATAAATTATGTTATTAAAAATGTTGTTTCTCCTGATATTCCTGATCATATCCCTAAAAAGGGAAAATCAGATGAATATGTGGTTCTAATTTCTGATTTACATATAGGTAGTAAATATTTTAAAGAAAATGAATTTTTAAAGTTCTTAAATTGGTTAAATTCCTCAGATAATGAAATTGTTTCTAAAATTAACTTTCTATGTATAGGAGGAGATTTAATTGATGGAGTTGGAATATTTCCAAATCAAGAAAAAGAACTAAATGATAGTACCATATATCAACAAATGTCTCATTTAACTAATCTATTAGAACAGATTCCAAAAAAGATTCATGTATTTGTTATTCCAGGAAATCACGATCTTGGAAGAAGAGCTTTACCTCAACCTGCTATACCTAAAAAGGATGCAGGAATATTATACAGTTGGAAAAATTTTACAATGTTAGGTAATCCTAGCTATATTGAATTAAATGGTGTTAAAATTCTCATGTATCATGGTCAAGGACTTGATGATATTATTGCTACCATACCAGGATTGAGTTACTCTAATCCCGCAGAAGCAATGAAAACATTACTAAAAGCAAGACATTTATCTCCCATATACGGTCAAAGGACACCAATAGCTCCCGAAAAAGACGATATGATGGTAATTACTGAAATTCCGGATATATTTCATTCTGGACACGTACATGTAATGGATGTACAAAATTATCGCGGAACATTGATTGTAAATTCTGGAACATGGCAAGATCAAACTCCATTTCAACAAACTATGGGAATAATGCCTACAGCAGGAATCGCAATAGCTGTTAATCTTTCCACATTACGTCCATTTCAAATTGATTTTAGTCAATAGTTGTTGTTATTGTAGATAGTAGATGATCATCCAATAAGGCTTCTTTAAGTGTAGATATGGGAATAGTAATCTTGATTTTTTGAGAACGACCATATCTACCTTGATTAACAATATTAGTTGAAATTAAACCGAGTTGATCAAGTTCATTTATAATTTGAGTTATTCTACGTTGTGTAAGTGATTCATTATCTATATGTTTACAAAATGAGGAATAAATTTCATAAACTTCCCCAGTATTTCCGTTTTTTGATTTTGCTATTGCCAGTAAAACAATTTTGGTATGAGTAGTAGAATTTTTAATTATTTCAAAATTGGTATCTTTTTCTATTTTATGTTGTGCTAGACGAATATATTTTTCATAGACTTTAGTGACCTTATCTATTTCAGCTATTTCAGCTGCTACGCGAAGCAAATCGATCGCTTTTCTAGCGTCACCATTATCTTTTCCTGCAATTGCTGCACATAAATTTATTGTTCCTTCGGTGACAACATCATCATGAAAGGCTAACTTAACTCGTTCAGATAATATCTTTTGTA
>JAICEO010000201.1 GCA_025924135.1 Nitrososphaeraceae archaeon
CTTCTTTTAAGCCTATTATTATTCCAATTTTGGTTGCTTCTTGTGCTTTATAAATTGATAAAATCGTTTTCTTTTCCATGATTCTGGCCTTATCATTTACTTGTTGGAATTCATTAAAGTATGGATCCAACATGAAAGTAGGTTTTTCAGTTGACATTGCAATACTTACAGAGTGAAACATGCTTTGACCTAAGAAAATATAAGCATCTATTTTCTTTTGTATATCATAAGCTGGATAAAATTCACAGCCAAAAACTTGACCATCATTTAACTGCCCTTTACCATCACCAATTATAATTTTAAATCCATGATTTTCTAATATTTTTTTCGAAGATTGTAACTGATTTAAGTGTTGGCTATCTGTAAGTATACCTAACGTTTTATATTGTTTATTTGCCGGATCTTTTGCAAATTTTTCTACTACTTTATCGAATTTTACATCATCGTAAGCATTGATCATAATTACTTTTTTATCAATAGTTTCCATAGAAATTGTATGTCCAATATTAAATAATAGATCTGCACCTAGCATATCTGCAGCATGAGTATTGACATCACAGGAGCCCCAACAACTATCACCTATGATATAGGCTGGAATATCAAATAGTCTCATAATCTTTTCTCCAGTTTCTTGCATTCTAGGGAATAATGCCTCAGGACCATTTAGCGCTACAGATAAAGGTTTTCTTTTTCTGATTACTTCAAAAACTTTAGTTTCATCAATTGAAATCAATCCACAATCCCATTAAAATTAAATATCTCTCCCATATTATTTTTCATATCATTATCAATATTGATAGTCTATTTTTAGAAGAAAATAATATAGAGGATACTTAGTATTGACAAAAATTGGAGATGTTTCGATAGATAGGGATTCTGTAAAAATCATGGGAGTAATGAATGTTAGTCCTGAATCTTTTTATAAACATTCAATAAAAACAAATGTAAATAGTATTTCTACTTACGTAAAAAAGTTAGAAAATGATGGGGCAGATATAATAGATATAGGAGCAATGTCTACTGCTCCCTACTTAGATACTGTGATTACTCCAAAAATAGAAATTTCAAGATTAAAAAAAGCAATTAAGATTATACGTAATAGTTGTCCACTTCCTGTATCTATAGATACTCCTAGAGCTACGGTAGCGGAAGAGGCATTACAGATGGGAGCAAATGCGATAAATGATGTTTGTGGACTAAAATATGATCCCAAAATGGCTGAAATTGTAGCAAAACACAATATCCCAGTAATACTTGGGGCGTTTGAAAAAAAACCCAGTAAGATTCTAACGGCTAAATCTTTATCAACGAAAAGGATTCTTCATGATAGTATAACAATTGCACAGAAAGCTGGTATTAAGAAAACCAATATTATAGTAGACCCATCAATAGGTTTTTTTAGAAAAGAAGGTAATAATCCCTTTTTTACAAAAATAACAAAAATACCATGGTATTGTAGAGATATAGAAATCATCTTTAATCTAAAAGAACTCGCAAAGCTCTCTTTTCCCATTTGTATCTCTCTTTCAAACAAATCCTTTCTAGGAAAACTTATGAATCTAGAAATAAATGAACGACTGATCCCATCAGTAATAATGGAGGTTATTGCTGTTATAAATGGTGCAACGATTATTCGCACTCATAATGTTAAAGAAACAGCATTAGCATTACATACTTTACAATTGCTAAATTAATGTTATTTTAATTGCTTTTTCCTCCATTATGAAAATATAACTTGTTCAATTCAAAACATGACAATTAAATAAGATTGAGGCAAAACTTATAATTCTTCCTTCTCTTAATAAAAAAATGAATATTGAATATTAGAGAAGGTTTAACTTTTGACGATGTATTATTAATCCCAAAACGTTCTCCAATTATTTCCCGATCTCAAACTAATTTAAAAACCAGATTATCAAGAAATATCAATTTGAATACTCCTGTTATTAGTGCTAATATGGATACAGTAACTGAATCACCTATGGCCATAGCATTAGCAAGAGAAGGAGGGATTGGAATAATACATAGATTTATGTCAATACAGGAACAAGTAGATGAGGTATTAAAGGTTAAAAGATCTGAATCTGTTATGATAGAACAACCATATACTATTAGTATAGATTCATCGGTAGGCTATGCGAAAAAGATGATGGATGATTTTGGTATCTCTGGTCTCCTTATAGAGAAAGATAAGAAACTGGCAGGAATCATTACTAAAAGAGATCTTCTATTTGAAACTAATTTTGAAAATAATATTTCTTCAGTAATGAGTAAAGACGTAGTTTTCGCTGAAATAGGAACTACAATTGAAAAAGCTAAATATATTTTACATAAGAACAGAATTGAAAAACTACCTATCATCGATAAAGATAAGCAGATTATAGGACTAATAACTAGCAAAGATATTTTAAAAATGGAAGAGTTTCCTAATGCTTCTAAAGATAAAAAAGGACGTTTATTGGTGGGAGCGGCTGTAGGAGTCAAAGGAGATTATCTAGAGAGAACAGAAGCACTATTGGATGCAGGTGCAGATGTTATGGTTGTTGATATAGCTCATGGTCATAGTGATAATGCCATTAATTGTGTTC
>JAICEO010000202.1 GCA_025924135.1 Nitrososphaeraceae archaeon
ATAATCTTTAGTGCTGTTTTTATAGTTTCTTCTGCAGTTAATGAACCGGTAGTTTCAATTATAAGGATTGTTTCGTCTTTGTCATTACCATCTTTAACAACAGCTGAAGAAGTTGGTTGCCACTTCGCATGATCTTTTCCTGTGCCTAATCTTGCATACGCTTCAAATTTTAATTTTTGTCCAGGGGCAAGAGTAATTATTGGTATACTTTTGCTTACTGGTTTCACATATTCATCTTCTGATACCAAATCGCCAGATAATACAAGTCGTGTTTTTTCTGACGATTCAGCATCTAAAATCAACAATATACGACATTTAGAACAACCCAACGTATTATTACAATCACATTGATTTGAAAATACAAATCTATTTAATTCAGTTTTTAAAGGAATTAATCCCAATCTATGAGCTATTGCCTCATCATGCATAACCGATGAATTTTCTAGAATAACCACATCATCAATTGCTAATGTTGGAACTTCGCTGATTGCAATCCTTCTGACAGCATTCAAATACTGTCGTGGAATATTATTAAATTTTAGTATTATTTTTTCATCTGTCTTTTCCAAAATATTTATAGATAAGTCCAATAGTTATTCAAGATTTTTGTCCAATGCACTCTTAAAAATCTACCGACTACTACAATATAAACAAGAGTTATGATAACAATATAGTCTTTAAACATCAAAATTATTAAATTGAATTTATCGATATACAATCTGAATATATATTTCAATTTACTACTCAGAAATGTTAATAAATTATAAATCAGTTTTTTTATTATAATTAATTACTATATTCTTTTTTAGAAATATAGTGTTCTGTTAACTTGTTAGAATAACAATCATTACATAAATATCCTTGTATATTCCATTGTTTCATTGCTTTATATCTAAATAAAGAAATTTGATTGTTACAGATAGAACATTTTGTATCAGTAGGCATTTTCATTATTTTTAGAATTATTTATAATATAATAATAATTGTATCGTTTAAGTTTATTATTATAAATGAATGAAAACTTCTTAATTTAATGGACTGTAATCTAGTATGTTTTATTATCTTCATTTTCAATTTAAGGACATAACCAACTTGATTATCAACTAATACATAATTAAAATTTGTTCAAACTTTATTATTTATTTAAAAAAATTAATTAAGATCTTATTCGAATCCATGATCAGTTAAATGGGACTTAATGAAAAGATTATTTTTATAGGAATATTAGGAATAGGTGCAATGGTAGGAGTAATTTCATATTATTTATTTGCTGATCTTCCCCCTACACCCGAAAATACAAAATCAATCTATAGACAAGATCTTCCTCCTCCATCGGCAGCACAAGCTAGTTCAAAGACAGAATCAAAAGTAGATCCTGCAACTGTTAAAGCAGATGTAACATTAACAATTCTTGAGGGGTCTTCAGCACAAGGAAGTCCTGACTTTGACCCAGATGAACTTTCAGCTAAAAAAGGCAATGTAATTAAAGTAGAAAATGCTGACTCAGTTCCTCATACAGTTACAAATGGTGCAGGACCCAACGATTCAAATTCAGCAAAAATATTTGATACGAGTTTAATAATGGGAGGACAAGCAGCAATTTTGCAAACTGAAGAAATTGATGCAGGTGAATACGCATATTATTGTACAGTTCATCCCTATATGACAGGTACATTAAAGATTCAATAACTAATACATAATCAGACACTTTATTTTTATTATATTATATAAGGTATTTATTGAAATTTTCAAGGTTATGCATTTTTTTCTAGATAATTTATCTAAATTTTCCGATAATGATATGCTTTATATGTAATTAATAAGAATATTACATTATGGTTTTTTTACAGGTTAAAGATCTGAATGTTAGTATCGACGGAAAAAAGATATTAAATGGTTTAAATTTAGAAATTGATAAAAATGAAGTACATGCTATTATGGGTGTTAATGGATCAGGGAAAAGTACCTTTGCAAATGTACTCTTAGGACATCCAAAATATTCTGTTACTTCGGGAGACATTATTGTTAAAGGAAAAAGTATCTTAGAATTATCTACTGACGAAAGAGCTAAACAAGGAATATTTTTAGGATTCCAATATCCCATTGAGATTTCAGGTGTAGGTTATAGTCATTTTCTAAGAAATGCTTATAATACTTTAAACAAGTCTTTAACTGAAGATCAAAACGATAGAGAAGTTTTCCTTACCGTTAAAGAATTCCATGAATATGTTAAAAAAAATCTAAATAATGTGGGCTTAGATCAATCATTTCTTGGAAGGTATTTAAATGAAGGTTTTTCTGGAGGAGAAAAGAAAAGATCTGAAGTTATGCAAATGTTGGTATTACGACCAAATATCGCTATATTAGATGAACCAGACTCAGGTTTAGATATTGACGCAGTAAAAGCAGTTGCTGAGGCAATAAATAAATTGATTAATACAGGAGCTGGAGTTGTTGTAATTACACACTATGCTAGAATTTTACGATATCTTACAAAACTTGATAAAGTTCATGTAATGGCAAAAGGGAAAATTATTAAATCTGGAGGAAAACAATTATCAGAAGAATTAGA
>JAICEO010000203.1 GCA_025924135.1 Nitrososphaeraceae archaeon
AGAATTTATCTTGGAGGAGGATTGGGTGCTGCCTCGTTTATAGGTCATCTTTTAGAAGATTTCACTTTTGAAGAACAACTTTTATCAACTTGTATGGCAACTATTAGACTATTTGATAGACTAGGAAATAGAGATAATATGGCCAGAAATAGAATGCGCTATTTAGTAAATGAAATTGGTTGGGAGAAATTTCAAAAAATGGTATTGAAGGAACGTACTATTGTAGAAATGACCATTTCTGAATTTACTAAGAACCTTTATCAAGTTCACTTTAATGATTTATATGTTCCACCAAATAAGTCAACAAAATTCAATAAACTTCCTATTGTAGAAACAAATATTTCTACGACTAGTAGTGGTTACGATAGGTGGTTACATACGAATGTAGTTCCACAAAAACAAGAAGGCTATTCTACAATATTTATTACACTTGGCGCAGGTGATATAACAGCTAATCAACTAAGATCTCTAGCATTGCTAATACGTAAATTCTCATCAGAGTCTATTGCAAGAAATACTCCACAACAAAATTTTGCAATTAGATATATTTACAACAATGATTTGCCAGCCGTCTATAAAAAACTTATGACTATTGGATTAGCTAATCCTGGAGCCCTTACAATCACTTCCGCAGTAGGTTGTTCAGGTACTACTTCTTGTAATCTGGCTATAACTAATTCACATAGATTAGCTAAAGAGGTTCAAAGAACATTGTTGGAATTAGGTTTTGATGTTGATAACGATCTTCGTAATTCAACTATTAAAATAAGTGGTTGTCCTAATTCTTGTGGACAGCACGAAATTGCAACTATTGGCTTTTTTGGTGGTGCTGCAAGAATAGAAAATTCTATGGCTCCTGTGTATACTATGTTATTTGGTGGTAATGGTTATGAAGATGGAAAATTAGGTAAGGCTATCATGCGGGTTCCAGCAAAAAGAGTAATAGATGTAATTCAAAAAATAGTAGAGCTCTACAAAACTGAAAAATCCTCTTCAGAAACATTAGACATGTGGATAGACCGTATTATAAATAGTAATGGAAGTGGTAACATAAAGAATATAGATGATATAAAAACTCTTCTTACACCAGTAACTCAACTTCCCCCATTTGAAGAAGGTCAAGAATTCTATCAAGATTATGGTAACGATATTAAATTTGTCGCAAAGACTGCTAGAGGCGAATGCGCCGCTTGATTGATTTAAAGAATAAAAAAGCTCAAGGAGAACTAAAGTATGATATTCAAGCTAAGTCTAAAAATATAAATGTAAAAAGCTCGATTTTAAAGCAACAAAGCCAAAAGGAAACTAACAATACAAAAACACAATTTAAAGCGAAAGGAACTATTTATAAACTTCCTATTGTCTGTGATGTAGAAACGTTACGTACATTGATTCGCAAAAAAACAGTAAGAGTTGTGGATGTTCGTAGAATAGAAGATTATAAAAAAGGACATATACCTACTGCAGTATCTTTACCTCTAGCAAATTTACTCGCAAATGATTCTCCTGAACAGATTGTCAAATTGTTAGAAAATCTTGGTATCTATGATGAAATGCCTGTCGTAGTATATGATGATACTTTTGGAGCTTTGGCAGCACGAGTTGCTTGGACATTTCAATATGTTGGTCATGAGAATACTTCACTTTTGGAAACGACCTATACAAATTGGAAAAGTCTAGGTTTGGAAATTGAAAATCGCATTAATAAATTTCCAGAAACAACTCATTCTCTTAAATTAAATCAATCTATTTATGCAGATGCTAGCTATGTTGAATCTATACAAAATAATCCTGATAAGGTATTAGTTGATTCTAGAGAACGACTTAATTTTCTATCCGAACATATTCCTAGCGCTAAAAATATTCCATATACTATGTTGGGTAATGATCACCATATTTTGCGATCTGTTGATGAATTAAAACGTTTTGTTGAAAATAGAGGAATTTCTCAAGAATCGGAAGCAATTACTTATTGCGGTAGTGTAGGAACATTATCTGGTCTTGCATTTTATGCATTAAAATTAGCAGGTATCAAAAATGTAAAATTATATTCTAAATCATTTAAAGACTGGAAATCATTAGGAAAACCAAAAATTGAATTTAAAGATGCTAATTATTGGGATTTATCAGCAGAATAAATTAATAAATTTATAAATAAATTTATTTCTATCAAAGGATTCAATTTCTAATGTATTTATTAGGAAATTGGTATTCTATTTCCCAGATTTTTGCTAGGAATTCTCAAAGTTATAATTCCATCAGAATAATTAGCAGTTCCAAGGATTTCTTCATCCTCATCAACTAAAAAAGGCAAAATAACTTTTTTATCTATTTTTGTAGGACGGTGCTTTAAATAAACAGTACCTCTGTATTCGTTATCAGGCTTATTGGCCTTGATAGAGAGCACATTTTTATTAATTCTAAGAGTTATGTCATTTTTATTAAATCCTGGTAAATCTATAATTACAAGCAAATCATTACTATCTTCTACCATATCTACAGGAGGTAAAATAAATTCATAAAACTCCTTCGATTTATTATTAATTTCTTTCATAACT
>JAICEO010000204.1 GCA_025924135.1 Nitrososphaeraceae archaeon
AATCATAAATTAATATAATAGTTATAACAATGAATCAAAGATCAATAACGGAGGGGTTGTCTAGACTGGTTAGGATACCTGCCTTACACGCAGGTGGTCATGGGTTCAAATCCCATCCCCTCCATTCCATTCACGGGTTTATGCATAAACCTTTTATTTCATATTCAAACATTTTGATTTAAATAAGGCTAAAAATGTCAAGCAAAAAATCTCTTAGTTATATTAACATAGAATCAGACAAAAATAAAAAACAACAACAACAACAACCAGAATTATTACAAAAAGATGTTAGAAATGTTGAACTAGATAATAATATTGAAAATAATGGCATAACAGAATTAAAAAGAAAAATTGATACTATAACTAGATATCAAAAACCATATATTTCAAAAATGCTACATAAATTATTATTAGAGAATTCAATTAATGCTGAGATAATTTGTAATTATATTGTTGCTGAACAAAATGAGATTAACATTAAAGAATCTACAAAAGAAACCAAGATAAAAAGACTTGTAAATCTATCAAAATTCTTTGATAACAAAAAATCATTTTACGATATGACAAAGGAAGATATACTAGATTATCTTAATAATTTAAGAAAACCATCTTCTGTCGATCCTACTCATAAAAGTATAGGCACATGGAATGCAAGACAAATGCTTTTCCTTAAATTTTTCAGATGGTTATACAATCAAAATGAATCTGATATCAAGAAAAAAGTTCGTTATTGTATTTTACCAATGATATAAAACATTATTTTATTAAGTGACTCTTATGAAAAAAAATAATAATTTGTTTTTGTTATTCTGTTCGATGAGAGATTATATCTTTTAAAATATTGAGTTGAGATTGCATCACGGGATTGTTGGATTGTTGCGATAATGATGATGATTGTGCATTATCTGCTGCATTGTCATCCTCAGATGGGGGAGGGAAAAAAATTACTGCAGTAATATAGTTCTCTATTGTGCATGTCTTTACCTCATCAGGATATATGGTTCCTTCACAATCTCCCACATAATTGACACATATATCAACACCAGCCTCACTACCATCCTCTAATAGTGTAAAGAAGAAATTAGAATCGTCAAAACCAACAGCAGAACACTCGTCTTTAAATATTCTATCGGCTATTTCCCCTTCAGTTACAGTATAATGAAATTTGTCAAGATTTACAGGAGTACCTTCAGGTGATAATTCAAGTACAGTTGCAACTTCCTTAAAGATTTGAGCACCAAAGTCTGATTCATCTATAAATGGACATCTTTCATCGTCACATGGTACATATTCGCCACTATCTGGTCCTGCAGGATAGAAGAAATTTAATGGGTTTGTACATTCAATGCGAAGAAAATCAGTTATATTATCTGGAATACCATTTATATCATTGCATACGAATAAATTCTTCTCTAAATTGACTATTGGAGCATTTTTATTATTATCATTTTTGTAGGGATCATATTCTTGGTTATAGTATCCATTTTCTTCATATTCTTCGTTATAATATTCTTGTGCCATTGCAATAGAATTTTGAAGTGCTGTTGCTGGAAGAAACAGTGCTGCTACTCCAAAGAATAACAATGCGCTAAAAATTCCTACTTTTTTATCTGACATGATAATGAAAACATATTAGTGTATATATTAGTAAAGTAGAAACGATCTCTTTTTATATTTAATGTGAATATTAGAGGAAAGAAATTCTAAATATTTTATATAGTTATTTCTAATATTTCTTATATTAAAATATAATATAAGAAATACTATATCTAGAGCTTTTTATATTCTTTTGATATCACTCTTATAGTAAGTAAAATTCTAGTTCTATTATTATTGTCTTATAATTGGGCCAAAAATATCGTGTCAAAAACAATTCACCTATCTATTGCCCCCTTTTAGTCTCTACAAAGTTAAATATTTTAGTCTCTATAGTTTTATTTGACTAATAATGCGTGCAGCACGTATGCATGGGTATAACAAGCCTTTTGTATTAGAAGAGGTTCAAATACCAAAAAATATTTCTGGTGAAAGTGTCTTGGTAAAAGTAGGTGGAGCAGGAATTTGTCGTACTGATTTGCAGATTATTGATGGATATTTTAAAGAATATTTTCCTCTTAAACTACCTGCTATACTAGGGCATGAAATTGCAGGATGGATTGAAGAGGTTGGTAGCTCAGTTCCTGAAGGTCTTTTTGAAAAAGGCGATCTAGTTGTAGTTTCTGGAGGATGGGGTTGTGGTCTTTGTCCAGAATGCAAAAGAGGCGATGATCAAATTTGTGGTAATGGAAGATGGCCTGGATTTGGTGAATATGGAGGATATTCTGAATTTGTTCCTATCCCTTCTTATAGATACTTGATAAAGATCGATAAAAAATATAATTTAAAATCTGAAGAACTTGCACCACTTACTGATGCAGGTGTTACTACATATAGGGCAATTAAAAGGGTGAAAAATATGCTTGGCCCTGGCAAATCTATGGCGATTATTGGATTGGGAGGTCTTGGA
>JAICEO010000205.1 GCA_025924135.1 Nitrososphaeraceae archaeon
GGAGATTTCACGGATATTCCATCTGCAATTGTAAATTCTCCTTTTTTTGTTTGAAGTGACCCTTTTTCAATTGATTCTTTCATTGCTGGAAAAGATTTAGATTCTACTCCAATTATCTTTACATTAGGATTTTTGGATTTTATAGCAATTGCGACTCCTGCAGCTAATCCACCGCCACCCACAGGAAGATAAATTTCATCTAAATCTGGTAAGTCTTCTAATAATTCTAGTCCTATTGAACCTTGTCCTGCTATTACCTGCGGGTCATCGAATGCAGGAATAATCGTCTTATTTTCATTTTGAGCTATCTCTTTAGCTGCTATCCATGCCTCGTCGTAATCAGCACCTTTAAGGATAATTTGTGCATTATATGACCTCGTAGCCGCAATCTTTGCTGGAGAGGCACTCATTGGCATTACTATTGTACATGGAATTTTTCTAATAGTTGCTGCATAAGCTACACCCTGTGCATGATTCCCTGCAGAAGCAGCTATTATTCCATATTTTATTTCTTCTTCAGAAAGAGAATTTATTTTGTAAAGAGCTCCTCTTACCTTAAACGATCCAGTTTTTTGAAAAGCTTCATTTTTTAAGTAAATATTAGTACCAATTAAATTAGAAAAAGTATTTGATTTAAAAATAGGCGTCTTACCTACAAAATTTTTTAATAAGTCTCTACCTTTAATTATTTGATCATAAGTAGGTAAATTTTTTGTTTCTAAATTTAATTCATTATTCATTATTATATCTTAGATTAGATATATCAATTGTAATTATAATTTGCTATTTCTTTATACTATTTATTATCTATCTACTATTAGTGAATCTCATCTGGTATTACTTTTTATGTCTTCCTCAACTTTCTTATTAGCATTAGTTCTTAATTCCTTCAATATGGATGCTATTTCATTTAATTTACTAGTTACAATTTCAGTTATCTCTTTGTTAAATTTTTTAGTATCAAGAAATGGCTCTCGTTTTCCGGTTTTTTTATTCTTAATAGTTTCAATTTCAAAATATGATATAACTCCTTCCTCTCCTTGCATTAGTCTATTGTAGTCGATTTTAACAGGTATTATGTGATATAATTTAATAATCATATCATTTAATTCTGAAATCAATTGTTCTCTTTTATTTTCACTATCTTGAACTACAGGAAATCGTTTTTCTAGTTTTAAAACTTTCTGTTCAAGATTGTCCATTAAATTACTATTTTCATATATTTTAGTAAATAATTCTTCAAATGATAGGTTATCTAATCCCTGCCTTCGTAATTCCTCCTCTATTATGGCATTTCCTTTGTCAGCAAGTGAAATATAAGAATCTGATACATCGTGATTTAATTTTATCAATTCTTTTTGAATGTTTATAACTTCTTTATCTAATTTGTAGTAATGCAAAGCATGAAATTGTATTCCAAAATATCCATATATATAAAATTTATTAACATTACATGTTATTTGAAAATATAATCTATACAAATCTTCGGTTTTCGAATCCGAAATATCCGTAAAAACCCAATCTTTTAGACTTTGTAAAATTCGCCTGAACTCATTTGTAATTTCTGTGAGATCAAAAGTTTCTGCATTTGTTATTGTCCCATCTCCTAACATTACATCAACTTTTTTCATTTGTAAATTTGACTTTAAAAAATTAAAGAATTCTTCATCAATAGTTTTAACACTTTCATTAACTCTTGTAACGAAATAATCGTTATCTTTCAGAGGAAATCTCATGTCTTGAAATTATAATTTTCAATACATATAGATTTGTAATATTTGTGCAATAGTTATTAATTTTATTGCTAATTTAGCTAAAAATTTATTATTCTATCTGTTATACATAGCTAAAAAAAACAAAACTAAAATATTAATAAAACTAAATTAAGCTATGCCAACAGCATATATTTTAGTTAATTGTACATTAGGTTCAGAAGAAAAAATTATCAGTGAATTAACAAATTTGCCAGATGTCAAAGAGGTAAGGGGAACTTATGGAGTTCATGATGTTTTCGTAAAGGTTAGATCTAATGATACTGAATCTATGAATAATACTATAACAAACAAAATAAGAAAAGTGCCTGGCATTACATCTACTGTTACTCTTGTAGTAATAGAGGAACAAGGTGGAAAAGAAAGCCTTTAATTTTTTGTTTGTTTTATAGTTCTTTAGTTCTTTTATCTTCTTCTTTTATCTTCTTTATTTCATAAATTATGAGTATTGTACTTATAAGAATTATCGACCATCCAATTATTCCAATTATTATATGATGAATATATACTGGAAGTAAAAATGAAAACAATGCTATAGCTGCTCCTAACCACCAACTAATTACCAAGATTTGGAGATTAATCCTTATAACCAATCAATTAATCATCCCCTTAAATCTTCATCAAATCCTTTGAAATATCCAAGTATCTTACCACATTTTGTGCATTTGTTATATTCGCTAAAATCAAAATCATTGTATTGGCGAAAGGAA
>JAICEO010000206.1 GCA_025924135.1 Nitrososphaeraceae archaeon
ACACTCAAACTTTTCTCAAGAGTATATGCAGTAACAAATTCAAGCATTTTTTCATATCCCATGTTAAAGAATACAATTACTGCAAATATTCCTGCTAATGATATCCAGACTATAGTCCATTTTAAAGCATTTTGAGTTTGTCGTAGTTTTTGTTGAGAAGATTCATAATTAGAATCTAGTACGTCTTGAGTTTGAATAATAACTGGATTCTTATGTCGGAATATATTCCTAAATTTTCCAAATAAACCCAAGTCAATAGATAATGCTATACCTACGAATATACTGAACATAATCCATAAAGTATAATCATCATCAATCAAGAATATAAATTCCAAATACAATCAACTCTAAAACCTTCATCATTATTTATTTTTAATCTCTAATGATTCACATATCATTAAAGCCATAATCAATATTGTTAATTCAGTATTTATTATTGAAAAAAGGTCTCTTCAAAAATATTTTAGGTAATATTAGAGAATTCGACAAAGTGAATTATTCAACTTCACCTTCTGGTTTAGCAGATAATGTTAGCTATCATGTTACGAGAACCAGTACTCGCTTTATTGCAATAGATAAATTAATATCTTTCAGTTTATTGATTTTAAAATTGAATTAGAGGCAAAAATGCCTCGCAACCCGACGGGCCCGTAGTTCTCTCGGGTTCACCATATTTGATAGTCTTTTGACACAATTTTATCTATTCATCCTTTCGTCTTATTATCAATAATTCACTAAACTTGACAATTTTGTAGGCTAAAAGACAAGAATGATAGAATCTTTAACCTTTTCTTTGATTGCTTTAATCAGTTGAGGATTAGCCAGTCTTATCTTTTGTAATTTGTGAATCTGAAAAAGTTATTGCATTAACTATAACATTGTTCAAATAAATCAACTCTATATTATCTTTGAAAATGTTCAAGTTTTGAGCTATTATTATTCTTATTATTATTTGCATTAATGTAACTTATAACTGGCAATGCAAATCTAAATATTGCTCCCTTGCCATCTGGTTCATTTTCTGCCCAAATTTTACCGTCATGTGCTTGTATAATATTTTTACAAATATATAGTCCTAATCCTGTTCCGCTACTAGATTCACCGGTTGTAAACTTTGAAAACAATTTAGGTAATACTTCCTTAGAGATGCCATTTCCAGTATCCTTAACACTAACAATAACTTGTTCTTTTCCTTCTTCTTTGTCTTTCTTTTTATCTACAATAAGAAATATCATTTGACTTGCTTGAGTAAATTTTAAAGCGTTATCCAAAAGATTGCAAATAACTTGAGCAACTCTATCTCTATCTGCTTCAATAATAACATCATCTATATTTTTGAAATCATAAACTATTTTTACCATTTGTGTTTTCTGTTTGTCAACATAATCTTTTAAAACTTCTAATATCAAATCATTCAGATTTAATTTTTCCTTATCAAGTTCTAAAGATTGACTTTCTATTTTTGTTACATCCAACAAGTTATTAGTAAGTCGTTTTAGTCTGTTGGCATTTCTCATAATAATCTCTAATAGTTCACGATGCTCTTCATCTTTAAGCTTAGAAGACATAACATCTGCAAGTCCTATTATGGGTTGTACAGGATTTCTAAATTCATGTGCTACTATATTGATAAATGTTGACTTCGCTTTTTCTGATTCCTTCATTTTTTGATATTGTTGATTTAATAATACATTATTTTCTCTTAATCTAGAATTATATTGTACACTTGATAACGCAAACCCAATGATATTGATAAAATAACTTGCATCTTTTAATACATGAGCGATATTATGGGATGTATCAAAAGGATGGGCAGAATATGACATTATTATTTGTCCAAAAATATCAAATACAATTGAAACAGCTAAACTAGTATAGAAAACATCTTTATTTTTGTAAATGCCGTTCTTATAAAAATAATATAATGAAATTGAAAATAATGCTAACGGAAAAAGTTCATAGGGTCTATGTATTGGAATATTATCAACTACAGAAAAGGGAAAAAAAACAAAGAGTGAGCTTATAGCTAGAATAGAAACAAATAAAGTAACTATTATTAGGTAAAGTAAAAGTGATAATGATAATATATTTTCATTCTTCTTGCCTAAAGGTATTTGTTGTTGTTGTTGTTGTTTCTGTTGTGTATATGAATTTACAGATGAAAAAGAAGTATACTTAAAAATTGCTATAGCTAACATTGCACTAAGAAATAGCCTGCCTGCAACCCATGTTTGAGGAATAAAATATTTTAGAAATAAAATGTCATCCATATTAAGAATGGAAACTATAACATGAAACAAATCAATTAAAGTGTTCACCAAGAAACCAATGCCAATAAAAAGACTAAATCTATCAGTCAAAGTGTAAGCACGAGAAATATAATAGAATGCCAGTATTCCAGCAAATATTGTGCCAAATAATTCAATATAGAAATGATGTATTGATGATGTTACCCATAAA
>JAICEO010000207.1 GCA_025924135.1 Nitrososphaeraceae archaeon
ACCAACGAGGAACTATTTGTGTACGTTTATTACCATTATTTAGTAAAATTTTTAGTTGTCTGATATCATCATCATCAATATAACTTGTAAATCTTTCTATATATATAAAATGACATTTTTGCAAAGTCTCTTTTGCTAAAAGACTTAATCCAGAATAACCATTTATTCCAAGTCCAATAAAACATAACATACTATGTATTAAATCGCTATTGTTATCTCTAATATTATTTATTCTGGATATTATACATTCTTGACATATGAAATAAAGATCTTTTGTAGACTTCGATCCCTGAAAGATATTCTTCTATATTTACATGTTCATTAACACTATGAGAGGAATGTGGATCTCCTGGCCCGTAAGTAACCACAGGAATTTTAAATGCATTTCCAATAATATTCATATCCCCTGTTCCTGTTTTTCTTAGTAATGCAGGTCTTTTTTTACAAACATCAAGAATAGAAAGGACAAGAGACCTAACTAATGGAGAGGAAAAATCAGCTTCGAATGGTTCTGTAAAATCTTCAATTATAAAATTAGTTTTTAATCCCTTTTCTTTTGATATTTTTGAAATGAGAATTCTAATAGAATCAAAAACTTGTTGACAAGTGACCCCATTTGGAATTCTAATATCCATTGTTATTTTACACTTTTGAGGAGTGACATTGTGACTAGAACCACCAAAAATTTCTGTAAGACAGCAACTAACAGAATTACTTTTTTTTTCTTTCTCATAATTCTTATTTAATGCAGTTTTTATCTCATTCCAAAAATTATAGACTTCCTCAATAGAGTTTCTTGCTAACCAAGGAGCACTTGCATGTGCACTGTCTAAAACATCACATATTAATTTTAGAGCTAATCTTCCCTTATAAGAAATTGTAATATTTTGTATACCACTAGGTTCACCAAATATGGCATAATCTATATCCAAATTATTTTTAACAAGTTGCTTACTGCCTGTTGCATTTCCTTCTTCATCAACTACACCAGCAAATATTATAGTACCGTTTTGTTTGGGGAACTCAGATGCAGCCAAAAGCATAGAAATTAAAGGAGCTTTAGCATCTGATGCTCCCCTTCCATACAAGAAGCCATTTTCTATTCTTACAGGAACTCTATTTGGAACAGTATCCATATGACCGCAAAGCAATATTCTTGGATACCCTCTTCCTTTGGTGGCAATAATATTTCCCACACTATCTATATGAGCTTGTTCAAAACCAAGTTCATTAATACACTTATCCTTTAGGAGATTAGCCAATGGGCCTTCAGACCTGGATGGAGTATAAACATTAAGTGACGTTTTTAATAATTCTATCGCATAATTAGACGAGACCAATGTATATCTAATTAACTTGGTATTGTAAAGAGTAATCTACAATCATATCTTGAATATTGATTTCAGTAATTTTTACTGTATTTTTGAATTCCGTTGTATTATTTACTTCATGTACCAATAGGCCTTCTTTTGAACTTTCCATTAAATCTACTCCTACAATTTTTCCACCAACAGCTCTAGAAGATTTAATACAAATATCTTCCAGTTCATTTGTGACTGGACAGTTTTCGGCTCTACCTCCTAATGCCATATTAGTTTTCCATTCATCAGATTCAGAATATCTATATATTGCAGCGGCAACATCATCACCTACTACTATAGCTCTTATATCACGAGGTGGACGAGAAACAAATTCTTCTAGATAGTATACATGGTAAAGAGGAAACATATGTTCTCTATCCTCGAATACAGCTTTTGCTGCATCTTTATCACGTAATAATGCTATCAATCTCCCCCAACTTCCTATTGTAGGTTTAATAATAGCAGGGTATCCGAAATTTTCTAATGCTGAAAGGGCAGAATTGGGTGAAAAAGCTGTTATTACTTTGGGAGTTGGTATACCTTTTTTTTTTAATAACATATGGGTAAATAATTTGTTTCCACAGGTAACATTAGTATTCAATGGATTAATTACATTTGCTCCTAATCCTTCTAATGCTGCAGTAGAATGTAGATTCTTAAAATAACTAACACATCTTTGAATAATGGTTCGATCAGTATATTCTGAAGAGAATGTATTTAAATCCAAAATAATATCTTTGCAATCAATTTTACTTATTTCAATTCCTTTCTTTTTTGCAGCTTCATATATAGCCTTTTCTTCCCATCTTATAGTATCATAAAGAAGTGTGAGAGAAGAAGATTTATTCTTTCCCTCAGTCACTGTCCCCAATCCTCGCCTACTACTTGAGCGGGTTTTGTTGTAAATCCACCTTCATTTTTTACCAATTCATAGCTTGATCCACAATCGGGACAAGATACGATTTCACCTTCGATTGAATCTTCTGGTATTTTGATTTCGGCATCACATTCCTCACATTTTACCATATTTTATTCACTCCTTTTTTAC
>JAICEO010000208.1 GCA_025924135.1 Nitrososphaeraceae archaeon
AATTGTGATTCCATCATTTTTATGTGACCCATTACCATATTTTCAAAAGGATAAACTGTATCTATTATTACTTTTATTTTTCCTTTGCTTATCCATTTAATAACTTCATCTAGTTCTGCACGACTTCCTTGGGTAGATCCAAGAATATTCAGGCCTCTAAAGAAGAGATATCTCAAGTCTATTTCTGAATTATATCCTGTTGTTGCTCCTGTAGATACTAAAGTTCCACCCATATTTAAGAGGCTAACTTCTTTTGGAAATACAGATTTTCCTATATGTTCAAAAATAATATCTACGCCTCCTTGATTATTTGTTAAAGTTTTAACTTTCTTGTACCAATCAGGTTCTCTATGGTTTACAACATGATCAGCACCTAATTCAAGACATTTATCCATTTTTTCCTGTGAACCAGCCGTTGCAATAACATCACAATTGAATAACTTTGCAATCTGAATACCTGCTATTCCCATACCACTTCCGCCTCCCATAATCAAAACAGTTTGCCCTGGTTGAATATTAGCTCTAGTAACTAACATGTGCCAAGAAGTTACTCCCACCATAGAAATAGCTGCTGCATCTTCAAACGAAACATTATCAGGGATTTTAATGACATTGACTTCTGGTAAATATGTATATTGAGCAAATCCTCCCCATAAAGGACCTGTTTGAAAACCCCATACTTGTCTATGACTACAATCATATTCTTTTCCAGAAGTACATTCCTTACATATTCTACAGGTTAAAGTAGAATGCCCCACTATTCTATCTCCTGTTTTGATATCTAAAACATTTTCTCCCACCTCTACTACTGTACCTGAAACATCACTTCCAGAAATGTGAGGAATAGGAATTTTGATTGGTTCTCCCCATATTCCCCAAAGATCATCATAATTATAAGAAGCTGCTTCAACTTTTATAAGAACTTGGTTATGTTTAATTTTAGGAATTTCTATCTCTTCTATTTTTACAACTTTTCTTGGATCTTTATTATGTTCGTGATATACAGCTGCCTTCATTTCACTAAAAAATATACAATAGGAAATTTAAAGAATAGGTTTACAAAGTATGTATAAAATAATTATTACAAGAGAAAAAAACAATCTGCAACTATAAATCTAAAGTAATCTAAAGCAAGAAGGAAATTGTAAAAAATCTGCCTTCATTAAATGTATCCAATTATAATCCGTTGTCTTCCAAAATATTCTTTATTGTATATAAACCACATCGAGATCATCATCATCCACTAATATAATTTTTCTAACCTTATTATTGGATATCACTTCAGATTGATTGCACCTCTATTATTTATAAAAAGCATCCACAAAAAGTATATCCTCTTGGATGAGAAATATTTTTGATCTATCTCATCTTTTATTCTTTATTAATTTTTTGTACAGTTAATATTATAATTATTTTAAATGTTTCTTATCTTTGATGACTATAGAAAAAATTTAAATAATCACCCTTGTTCCATAAACATTAGAATCTTATTTGTGAATTGATATTTTTATTTGTTGATATTAATTTATGATTAATTTCTCATCATATTTAATGTATTATGTTCTTTAACATAGGTACTCTATTATTCGATATGGAAAATATTTTTCTATTATAAAATAATAAATGAATATGTTCAAGTTAACAAAATTCAGCATCTGTATCGTAGGAATGATTGTAGGAATAACTATAATTGGTGCACTTCCTTTTATGGGACTAACATGTAGAGGGGTGTTAGAGTTGATACAAGAAGAGAAAACAACAAATTCATATTAAAGCTCTAACAAACGTACCTCACACCAAAAAAGTCTAAAAATCTGGAGAGAAGACGTCAGCTAAATTTTCAATCTTATTAAATAATGAGAATACAATTTTCATTTTAGTATTTTTGGGCACCTTATTCTTATCAATATATTTATGTATTGAAATATATACATAATATTATAAACTATGAAAGAATTGAGGCAATTCCAATAACTTAGGCAATGTTTATGTGGACTTTACTGAGATATGTCCTCACCATTTTTTTTATGGATCTTCAATTCTAAAAGTAAATCTGACTTGTAAAATATATTAGAGAATTTCAATAGTTTTATCAAAAAAATTTGATTGAACTTCTAATAAATATGAAGGTTTCAATAACTATAATAAAAAATGAATGGTAAAGAAAACATGGAAAGCTATAAAGTAATGGTTAATTTCAATCAAGATTTAATCAAAAATACAGAAACTTTTAAAAAATTAAAATTTTATCCTATCATAGAAGTCGATAATGACCTATATAAGATAGAGCTGGATACTAATCCAGATACTCTGATAAATGTTAATTGTATAAATGTACCAACAGGAATTTCCTCAAATAGTAGAATTGATATTAGTCAGTTTGGTGCAGGATTTTTCATATG
>JAICEO010000209.1 GCA_025924135.1 Nitrososphaeraceae archaeon
GATATGGATCCACAAAAACAATTTGCTAAACTTCAACAACATATTAAAGACTTGGGTTTCAAAAATATAAATATCAATTTCATTCATGGAGAAGCAGCATCAAGAACTTCTCCAAATGATCCATTTGTTAAAATAATAACAGAGTCAGCTAAAAGAGTTTTTGGAGATGTAATTTTAAATGTCTCATCAGCTGGGACAGGACCGATGCACTCCTTTCAAAAGATTCTCAAAGCGCCTTCTGTTTCAATAGGCAGTACATATGTATATTCTAGAATGCATTCGCCAAACGAATTTGCAAGAATTGATCTTTTGATTAATATTACAAAATGTATAGGAGAAATTATAGAAAACTATAATTAATTAATTAATAACTAATAAAATTTCATTTTCCACCTTAAATTATTTTATCTTGGCTCTTATGTCTAGAGATAATATAAAATCCATGAGCAGAGATTAGTAGAGCTGATAAAGACATTTTTGTAGCAAATACTGGATTCCATGGTGTATTAGGATTAGGATAGGGTACGTTTATATCATCTAATCTTATTATTCCATTTATTGCATCTACTGTAATGAATGAATTCCAGATAACAAAATTATAAATAAATTCATATAACGATATTACCATTATAGCGAGAACAATTAATTGAAAAATAGATTTGAGTGATTCAGAAATTGTATTTACTTTATCTGCTCCTAATTTTGTAACACAATACCAACCAACAACAGTAACTATCATTAAATAAGTTACCAATTTTGCTAATCCTGGAAAAGGAAATTCGGTATTAACAAGAACTTCACCTATGACTACTTTTCCTGTACTTAAATATTCCTCTATGCTTACGTATAAAGAGTAAAAAGTAATTAGGAACATTGTTGTAGCACAAAAGTAAAATACAACAAGAAAGATTGTTCTTGCCCTTTTCTCATCATTTTTTTGTAAAGAACTACGCATAATATTACTTACTCCTAATTTAATGATCTTAATTATAAAATTCACATAAAAATTTTTAGAATTTATAATGTTAAATTATATTTATATTATTATAGTTAAGATCTAAAAGTAGTTTATGCAAGAAAAAAATATGTTAAATTGGAACAAAGTCCGGCCAACATGGGATGAATATTTTATGCTTCAAGCTGAAATTGCAAAATTAAGATCTAATTGTCTTACCAGACAAATAGGAGCAGTAATAGTTAGAGATAATAGACAGATAGCAACAGGTTATAATGGAACTCCTCCGGGAATACTTAATTGCATAGATGGTGGGTGCAAAAGATGTCAAGAAAGAATTAATGGAAAATTAAATTCAGGAGTAAATTTAGAGAGATGTTTATGCACTCACGCTGAAGCTAATGCAATAATGCAATGCGCATTATTTGGAAACGGTTCAAGCACAAAAGGTACTACCTTGTATAGTACATTTGCGCCTTGCTTAGAATGTAGTAAAATGTGCATAACTGTGGGTATTAAAAGAATTGTTGTTCTACATGATTATCCTGAAGATGGTAACATATTATTACAAGAAGCAAATATAAAGCTAGATAAATTAAAGAGAGAAGACTTTCTTCCGTGGTGCAAATTCATCTAATACATTATATATATAATAATTACAATTTTTTATCTTGATAAATGTGTGTAAATATTATTTTTTTATACATCTCAGAATAGTTTTTAATAATGAATAGAATATTTTATATTACTTTATACTGAATTATGAAAAATATGACTAAAGATAAATATGACCTTTCTCTAAATGAACAAGAGCTACAAACTATATTGGATTCTCTTAGCAATACCATCTTTAACGAAGAAATTAAAGAAGATGCAAGAAAACATGCTAAAGATTTATTTATAAAATTGCAAAAAGATTTTCCGGTATTAAAATAGGTTTATTCTATTTTACCATTTTTAAACTAAATAATAATGTGTCTAATATAAAACCTCTTCCTACTATACGCTCTTTTATCTATTATTTTTTTCTCTTATGCTTTTAATAATCTTTAAAATAACATCAGCATCATTTGCTTCTGGTTCCAGCTCTAAATATCTATTCAATAATTCTAAGGATTTTTCTGGATCTTTTTCATGTAATATTATTCCTTTGTCCCTGATTGCATATGTATTTTTAGGATCTATAGCAAAAATCATTTCATTTGCTATATTTAATTTATCAAATTCTTGAATTTCAAAAAAACTATCTTTGACATTATTTAGAATTCGTATCATAACTTGAGATAAATTAGCTTTTTCAACTAATTTTTTTGTTAATGGAATATTTTGATTTGGGAAAAAACTGTCCATTAAGTTTTTTAAAGCATAATCATCCATTATTCTACCTTGATTAAATGGATCAATTATTATCTCATTATTATTAACATCATCTAATACATATTTA
>JAICEO010000210.1 GCA_025924135.1 Nitrososphaeraceae archaeon
AAGACAAAATTAGACAAAATAAAGGCTCCAATAACTAATTTTCGCTTTCCAATAATTTCTAAAGCTATTAAATCCTCACATCCATAGAATTCCCAAATACTAAATAATCATCATAACATTTAATCGTTTAAACTTTTTATTATACTAAATCTTCATCCTTATTCCATCCAATTCATGTGTTAATTCAACAATCATCTAAATCCTAGATGAATGTGTCTCAGTCTTTATAGTCAGGGCATTACGATAGCATTTAAAAATTGCTGGAAGCATTCCAATAGGTTCACCATCTACTGAAACAGTAACATTTCTCTCTTTTGGCAAGAACTTGACTTCTGAAGCTTGATAATAAAGTATATCATCTTCATATTTGTAAGTACTAGTACCCTTTAGTTCGATTAATTTATCAAGCATTTTGAAACTCCCTGAATTTGTCAATATTATGATATCCATCAAACCATCTGAAAACTTTGCGCGAGGCGCTGCCTTGAATCCGCCGCCAAGGAAACGACCATTTGAAACTATACCCATTGTCATTTTAGAAGAGATTTTTTTATCTCTATCAATTACTATGTCACATTCATTGCTGTTGTAGGATGGAACGGTTGCAATTATACTTGCCATCGTAGATACAAAGCGATTTTTTATTTTTCCCCTTACTTTCTTGGATCTATCTATAATCTCAGCTCCAACACCAATTTCTGCTGCGTTCATAATAATTCTATTATGAGTTAAAGACGGAGTATCTTTGTCGGTTATAACAGCTGATATAACATCCATCTTACGTCTCTTCATATGCTTGATACGCATCAAAGCTCCTACTCCTTGATGTTTTAGAGCAAGAGACCTTGCTAATACATTTCGACTTCCAGATGGAATTACATACATGATACCTTTTGGATTTACTGGTTTAAGTCTGGAATTAAGATTAAATTTTTCAATATCTTTAATATGCTTATTTTGTGATTTAAGACCAAAAAACCCATTCGCAATTTCATTAATAGTACCATCTCCTCCAATAGCAACAATATTCTTGTACCCTTTTCGAAGTAACTTACGTGTTATAAATATACCATCTTTGGATTTCTTGGTAAAAATGATCCTATGATTTTTGGGTAGAAATTCCTTAACTTTATTATAAGTTGCGATCCAGGTTTTTCCTGTGTTACCTCCTTGAGAATTCGGATTTAAAAGTAAAATCATTTCATTTACGTTTATTCTATTCATTTTTTTTAGGTTCATATTATTATTAGTTGGAATGAAACATTATATTTTTTATTATTATATTCGTTGATTCGCCGAAGAAACAGTATTTCAAGAGTTATTTCACCAGCAAGTTTGATTCCACATTTAAAAATTATTATAAACTAATTCTATCGAGATGTCTTATAATTTATTTTATAATATTTTTAAATCCATACTTCTTTTAAATGTCAGGTGCAAACGGGTATGCATAAAAAAATTATAAAAGATTTACTTATTTTCCTACGCCCTCTTTAACTTCTCCACTAATATTACTGACGACATCCGCGGCTCCGCCTACAAACCCTTTAACTCCTTCACCAGTTTTATTGAGTATTTCTCCACCGACTTCACTAGCATTTTTTCCTAATTCTTGTAAAGATTCACCCGTTCTGTTAAGTGCTGACGAAGCGTTTTGTCCGAGTTCAGAAGCAGTCTGGTTAGCTGAGGCTGTCATATTGCCTGCAGCATTCGAGGCATTTGTTGTCAGATTTTGTGCATAACCTATTGGCACATAGATTAATGCAAACGCGAACACTAAAGTTACGGTTCCAATATATAGTTCTTTATTCATCAAAACCACTTGGACAACATTGTTTTAATAGTTTATACATGTAAGTTCAGTTCAAGATTATGATATCAGAAGGTAAAGTTACAATAGCTTGAACAAACATATGACGATATTAACCGCATCACAAAATCCCTTTCCTTGGCAACTTAGTAGCTGAATCAAATTCTGTTTCCACAAGTTTTTCAAAAAGAAAACGTTAAGATTATTTGTAATACAAGTAACTGTATTGGTCAATCATAGGCATGAAAAGGGCGTCGAAAATGTATTGATATTGCAGGGCGGTGGTTCCTTAGGTGCTTTTGCATGTGGAGCTTTCAAAGCATTTGCAAAAAAAAATATAAAATTTGACATAATAGCAGGAACTTCAATAGGCGGTATAAACGGTGCAATAGCCGCAGGAAGCAGGAATGATAAACCTGAGAAGGATTTAGAAGATTTTTGGCTAGATTTGGCACAAAGCAGCTACAACATAATACCCGACATCTTCACCTTTGATTTTGATTATCAAAAACATCAAACCAAATTGAGGAGATCGCCTACGGCATCTATAAACGCAGCATTTTTTGGAGTTCCTAATTTTTTCAT
>JAICEO010000211.1 GCA_025924135.1 Nitrososphaeraceae archaeon
AACAGTTTGTTCTTGATATTCAGCAATACGTTGTGTATATCGTGGAATCTCTCGTGTAGCTTCATCAGTTGTTCTTTTTATATTATGTAGAGTGTTGTCTAGTGTCTTGTTAATTGCATCTTGTTGTTGATTTAAGGTGTTATTGTAATCTGTAGTTGTTGTTCTTTCATTAAAATTGGTGGTAGTATTAGTATTATCTGTACTAAATTTAGTTGTATTTTTTTCATTTATTTTTTCTTCTTTTGTTGACATAATTATTTTACGTTACTAATGTATTTAAACATAGATAGTAATATCTGATTCATAATCATACTCAATAGATACAATGCTGGTTAGTAGTGAGACACAACTATTAGAATAATATTAATCAAAATATTGAAATTGTCATTGTTGTAATAGTCTGGACATTTTACCTGTAGGCCCTACATTAAATATTTCAGACTATGACAATTAATTCTGTAAAACAAAATGACTATAAATATTAAATATTATATTTTTAATTTGAATGAGTTAAGCAAGAGACTTAACTAACCACTACCATCTTCATTTCAGCTTGCTCGATGAATATGTTGGTTATGGTTTAATTCTATCTATCTTTATATCTTTCAAAATAGTAGGATAAATTGTCTCAAATTATTATATACCTTGGAGTATTTAATATCCAACAGACGTAGGGAGGTAACCTGAATCTGTATAGATGTTAGATATATGTGTTAAACATTATCTTAGCATCTATCTATTTGTTTAATCCTAATTTCAAATTAACCAAAGTAATACAAAAAAGTTCAAAGTATCTTCTATATATTAGATATTATATAACGATACAATCTTATAGACTAGTTTTAATCTTTTATTAAGTGATATAGCCTTCTCTTATTGATATATTGGCTCTCACGTTCTATAATGGTGGATTATGCCTTATTAAGTCGAATTTTTTTATTGCATAAATTGTGAATTATTAATTTATCAATTATTCTATAAGAAGATAAAAAATGTAAGTATAAACAAGAATCAATAATCAAGTACTAATGGAGAACGAAGATAACCACCTACCATAGGAATAATAGTAAAAGATTTGGTCGATTTTGATATTTGGTAACAGTAATCATAACAATATTCAATATTTTCCTTATTGATCTGTAACCAGTCTAGCAGCCTTTTCTATTTCATAGGTAGTATTATATTCAACATTTTCGTCTAAATTATTCTGAATAGCTTCCAAAACATCATTAATTCTATTGCCCATAGAAGGAGATAATCTATTTAGATGATCCTTTATCTTTTCCTTATTTGCAGGAAAAGAGATTCCTTCAAGTAGATTTGCAAGTTTAGATGCCTTTTTTAGATCGGTAGGAGAATTTTCTACTGATTTTCTATCAATATCTTCTATCCTGGAAGTGTCATTTTCACTTTTTTCAGTAAAATTTGGATTATCAGAAACATATGCCAATTTAATTTATTCTCCTATTATGAGTTATAAAGAATGTACCCTTAGCCATTATTACAATAATGCCATTATACTATAAAACAGCTATAAGTAATATAACATATGTTCTTTTATAAAAGTAGTATAAAAAATCAAAACCTCCAAGAAAAAAGTAAAATCAAGAAAAAGGTATAATCAGAAGGATGATTATCTATCTCTCGTTACTTAAATAAATGAATTGTAATTATTGAATATATATAATTGTACATGACTTATCCCAATCTTGTTAAATTAAATTTAGTAGATTATTATTGTATATCTAGTGGGGGAAAATAGGGAATTACAAATTTTCCTAATTCTTCCAGGACATTGTCTGCTGGGCGTTTACTATATTTAAGATTAAAAAAGACATGATTTACTCCAATATCTTTTAGGTCATTCAAATGTTTAATCAATTTGTTTCTTCCTAATCGATATCCTAAATGAATGCGATCAGGATTTGTATCAGGATCTTTAGTCAAGTCTATATATAAAGACTGAGCAAAGGGTTTAAAATCATTTTCAGATCTTCTAACTCCGTTTTTCCAATTAGTTAGAATATGTTGCTGGAAAAGGATGTTTCTTGGATACATCAACCATCCATCTGAATTTTTAGCTATCCAATCAATAGTTTGTCTACTATATCCGGTAACAAATAATGGCAATTTTTTAGATGTAGGTTTTGGTAAAAGTTCACCTTCACCCGTCAAAGATCCAAATATGGAATCATATCTTGGCAAATTTTCTGAAAGCAAACGATGAAAATCATAAACAGATTCTCTAAAGAGTGTATCCCTTTGCCTAAAATCTCGTCCATATGCAGGATACTCAATAGGTCTATCCCCAGCTGCTATTCCCAATATTAGTCGACCATTGCTTAATTGATCAATTGAAGCTGCTCCTTTTGCCAAGTCTATTGGAT
>JAICEO010000212.1 GCA_025924135.1 Nitrososphaeraceae archaeon
AGCCAGTATTAACAAAATAGAAAGAAGATTAATTAAAAGGGTAGCAGATATTGAAGGATTCACTTTAGCCAAAAAAATAGTAGATCGAAACATAAATTTAGATGGTACTAAATACAAGATTCTAGTTGAAATTCTAAGACAGTATTATATTGATGGAGAAAGAGCTGAGCGAAAAAAAATCATATCTCAATTCTCAAATATGGCAAGATCTACTCTTGCTTATCATTTCAAAGATTTGATAAATGAAAATGTAATACAGCAAGATCGCATAGGGCTTAGGGTATATTATACTATACAAAAACCAGTTAGGTGTGCATTAGAGCTAATAGATTTAGGTTTAGCAGAAATAGAAACAAGAAAGGAATTTGATATCAATAAAATAGTAAATATTGATCAAAGCATTGGAGATGGATAAGAATTGAGGACTTTTAATAATCAAGGAGATGAAATAGAATTTTCATCTATTTTCCCATTTAGAATTAGTCATATCTCACCTTCCTGTGCTAGTTATATTAAACATCTAAATAAAGAGAACATTTATGATTACGATAAGGCTAATTTTGATTCTTCATTTAAAATCTTAACTGATCGTCTTTTAAAAGAACCTTTTCACTTTGAACCTAATAACTATCAGTCAGGTTATGCTATTCCTTCTATTTTAAATCTCAAAGTTGTGGTAGTTCCTTATTATGAAATTGTTGATGGAAACATAATTCAGAATATTACTGGTAAAGAATTAGGCGCAATAACTAAACAGACTACAACAATTAAATCTCAAAAATTAAAATATATTATTGATGCAAGTACATTTGCAAATAGTAAAATAATGTTAGTTTGTAAAGTTAAAACCGTAGACCAAGCTCGTGACTTTCTTGCAGACTATTTAAAAGCAATAGGATTTAAGGAAAACAATCAGACTTGGGATTTTATTTATAATGAGTCAGATTCTATTATGCAGCAATTACTTCTCTCACTTTACGATTATTGGCCTACAAATGAAAGTCAGACGACGTCTATAAAAATAGGGGGTAAAACAATCTCAGCTAATTATTCAGGAAGAGGAAAATATGATTTAAGATTAGAAGAGGTTAATGATGAAATAAAAAATCGTATTATTAATGGTGACCATATCGAAAATATTACACTAAAACCACCAATAGGTATCACAGGAATTAAATTAAGAAAATCTATACCAAAGATTACCATAAATGATCAAGGAGTTATTAGTTGCAGAGCAAATATTAATTATGAAAATTTTGTCATAATAAAGAGGTTTATTGAAGAAACTATCAATATAATAAAACAACTAAATAAAGTCAAACCACCAAAAGCATCATATATCAAACTTGAAGACTTTATCACCCAAGAAATAGCTCATGTCACAGATTCAAAGATGCCAATTTATGATAATTCATTAAAAATTAACAATAATGAAAGATTCTTAGGAGCAGAAACAATTGATCAATAATCATTCAACTTGGCATTTTAATCATACTGATATACTTAACACTAGTAATATCAAGAATATTGATTTTGGATGTCAAATTCTTGATTTTAATTCTTCAAATAAAAATGTTCCCAAGGTAGATAGCTTTCAGAAAGATATTGACAATGATTATACTTTAACTTCCAAAGATATTATAAGAAAAATAAATCCAGTTGTGCTTCCTAGGATAAGTGCGATAGCTAATATCGGCCTCTGTGAACGTGCTGCTTATAATATTTCTTTCTTTGGCATGGAATCAGATAATAATTTCACTGCTGAAGGAGTAATAGGTAATGCAATTCATAGAATCACTTTAAGATCTATAATGGAGATTACACAATCACTAAAAAACGGTAATAATGCAATCAATTCTTCTAAAAATATAACTACTCAAAAATCTAAAGCAAAAGAAATTTTTATTAGAAATGCGGAAAGAGATATCAAAATCAATTGGAAACGTTTTATGCTTTCAAATATAGAAAATCCTTTACCTTCTATCCTAGACGATTTAGAAATTAGATCGGATAGATTAATTCATCAGTTATTTGCAAAAGAAGAGGCAGACAACAAACAAATCATCTTTAGACCCGAATTTACAATTCGTAATATCCAAATTCCACTGGAAGGAAGACTTGATTTAATTAAAATTAAACTTTCAAATAAACAAAGAGAAAAAGGAATCTATAATAGAAATGAATATTTAAATCCATATGTGACTGCAGAAGATTTAGTTAGTGTAGAAAAAGAATCCGTAGAAATAATACAAATAAAAACGGGTAATTATCGACCAAGAACTGCTGTTTGGAATCTTCAAGCAGATGCTGAGGCTCTTTTACTTATGCAAACATTAAATCTAAAAGAACCTCCTAAATATACATGGCAATTTGCTGATAAAGAT
>JAICEO010000213.1 GCA_025924135.1 Nitrososphaeraceae archaeon
ATATGACCACAACTTAAATAATACTCATCAAAATTAATTCCGTTCTGTACATCAGTCACTTGTACTTCTCTATTACAAGTAGTGCAAATGATCTTAGAATCAGTAGAAGGCACATAAGGTACAAGGCATTTCTTTAATATAAAGATATTCTCATTAATAAGATCCACCATTAATATTTTTAATCATAAAATTTTTTTATTTATAGCCTTTTTTATTTTTTTATCATTGATTGTTTCGAAGAAAAAAATCAACTATTATTATTGATTACAGAAAACATCCGATGTATCTTTATTATAAATATTATCTATAAATGGATCAGTATGAATTTGTAGGTGGCAAATAGTTAGATATTGGCGAGCCATGGTGATATACTAATAATAATCTTCTTTTATTACCATCATATTCAAAAATGTTAGTGGCAACTACACCAGTAAAGATCTTCCTTTCATTTACAACCATCTTAATATTCTCTACACATGTAATTATACCAACTACATCTTCATAAAGTCTGATCTTAGTGTTGGTAATAGTAAATTTAAGATGTTCTGTATTAGCAAATATTGTCATCCAACTTTCACGAATTGCTAGCCATCCAACAAACATTTCCCACCCAGGATGTATACATATACAATTATCATTATGACTCCATATATTTTCCATCATACTAATTGAGACATTCTCAAATGCATCATAAAATTGGTAATTGGCATTTTCTATATCTTTTAGCATACAGTTTGATTAAATGATTTTTAACTATTAATGTTAGTATTAAACATATTTAGAAATTAAAAGCGAAGTATAGGATCTAATTTAATCCTTCAACAATCTTCATTATCCTTAAAATTCAGCAAATACTATCTAGATAATAATTTGGTTTGTTGAAAAGATATTATAGAGATTCTTTTTGGTTATAGGAATTGCAATTGCAATCATGACCAGATTTTTCTTGTTTTTATATTTTGAACATTAGGAGTTCGGCAATAATTTGTCATATATTACCATAAGCAAAAAAGTGATATCTCAAAGAAAAGTAAATACTAAGGCATATTACATCTTATCTTGATGAATAATATGAATAATTTTATAGAATTAGACTATATAAATTAAAATTTATAAATGTCATTATGGATTAAAATTAGATATAATCAATAAAACCTTATAAATAATACTGTACGTTATCTTTCAGAATGAAAATTCAAAATTTGTTTATATATTCAATTCTTGCAATTGGATTAATTTCCATCCCATCCTTCCTCGATACTGTGCAAGCACAAACAAATATGACAAATACTACCAGCACCTCTGGACAAAACCAAACAGCACAAGGTGCACAAAATCAGACAATGAGTAATGAAACCCAAGCACTAATGACATTAGATGTACCTATGATCAAAGAACAATTAATGAATGCAAAGCAATCACTTGTCAACGGAAATACGGAAGAAGCATTAGCAGCAATTACAGATGTAGAAATCCCATTATTATTGTCACAAAACAAACCATCTTTTGTTGGCGACTTACAAGAAGTTAAAAATTCCATCTCTAAAAAAGATGTTAATAAGGCATTAGATGATCTTACCAAAATTCAAACAGATATTACAAAGGCAGAGACAGAAATATTAAAAGCCCAATTAGCCAATCCACAATAGATGTTTCACAACAAAATAATAATTTGACCTACGATAAGAAAACAACAACTACATTATAATTCCTAATCTTTTATTTTCGTTGTCTCTTGAACTGGAGATACATTATCATAATTATGATCATGGAAGGTAGAGGAAATTAATTAAAACAATCTTTCATGCGATAAATATTATCATTAACTTTCTAACATTTCCTATAGAATCCAAGCCAAATAAAAGATCATGGATAAATATAGAATCATTATGTCCAAGCCTTTTTTGTTTATTAAAAACCGCTATGTAACTCGAAATCTAAAGTTTTGAATGTATTGAAGTTAAGGATTACTCTTTAATCCTAATTCTTCAATATTGAATTATATTCTAGATAATTTATCAGATAAATTTATCAAGTTTTTATACTCTTTATTTATAAGGTATTAAGTTGACTAATCCTTTACATGAGAATTAGACATTATGATTTAAATAAATTATCGAATCAAATTATTATTCATAAAAACATTGATTTAATATGTGTTAATAAATTTTTTGAGTTTGAGTATTAATTTATTCTAAAAATCATTGGAGGTTAATTAATTGGAGAAAATATCCAAAGTTAATAATAATATGATTATGGTATTAGCTATATCCATTATTCCATTCTTTCTATATTCCTTTGATCATGCATATTCAATAAATAATGAGGATAATGGAATTAAAGATGAGGAATTTGACTATATCTTTGATCC
>JAICEO010000214.1 GCA_025924135.1 Nitrososphaeraceae archaeon
GATGTGGTATTTTAAAATAATTGGAAAGGAAAAATGTCCTATAGTAGATACATGGTGGCAAACAGAAACAGGTGGAATAATGATTAGCTATTGTCCAGGAATAGATATTATGCCAATGAAGCCAGGATCAGCAATATTTCCTGTACCAGGCGTAGATCTAGCCGTTGTAAATGAAGAAGGAAATACTTTACCACAAAATCAAAAAGGTTATTTAGTTATTAGAAAGCCATGGCCAGGTATGTTAATGACTTTATGGAATGATGATGATAAGTATAAAAATAATTACTGGAAAAAGAATTACTATTTTACCGGAGATTATGCTACTATAGATGATGAGTTTTATTTCTGGCTTTTAGGTCGATCAGATGATGTTATTAAAATTTCTGGACATAGATTAGGTACAATTGAATTAGAAAGTACCTTTATATCACATGAATCTGTAGCCGAGGCAGCAGTCACTAGTAAACCTGATAAGATAAAAGGTGAATCCATTATAGCATTTTTAGTATTAAAGAAAGGTTTTGTTGAATCAGATCAAATACGTAAAGAAATAATTGAGCATGTCAGAAACAATATAGGATCTATCGCTACTCCGAAGGAGATATATTTTGTAAACAAGCTACCAAAAACAAGAAGTGGCAAAATAATGAGAAGATTATTAAAGTCTATAGTCAGTGGTTTAACTATAGGAGATACTACGACCCTAGAAGATGGCACATCCGTAGAAGAAATTCAGAAAATCTATAATGACTTAAATGATATAATAAAAAATAAGTAGAAATTGATTATTATTATATTATTATTATTTTGATTTGATTATTTACTAATAAAGGAGGTTTGAAAATTTTCTATTTAAAAAAATTTTTTATAAGATATTATTTCTTCAATTGTGCTTGGCTCTATTAACTAATAGGGGGTCTATAACTAAAATAAAAAAGCTTTGAGAGCTCCTAACTCTAAATATAATATTTTTCATTTCTTTCAATCAATAATTGGATGTAGGTTTTGTGGACATATTTAAATGGTCCAAACATTATTCATCTACCTACTATAATTTACTAGGTTAAGTGATATAGTTAAGAATCAGCCACATATGGTTTTATATTTGCTAAAACTATTAATATTATACCTTTCTCATTGCAAAATTAAGGCTTTATCCAGAAAAATTTATTCTTAATATGAAATTTAAGATTTATCAACAATGAGAGTATCTAAAATTTAAAAGAATATTATATAATAAAAAATAATTTTTAACTTTGCTATAGTCATTATATTTTAACTAATAATACTAATAGAGATACTAAGGAGTTTAATATATAGAGTAATAAAAAAGATATATAAGAATAAAGAGAGTTACCTTTAAAAAAAACTACCTAGTCTCGTTAAAATATTCTCATTAAATAGGTTAAGTTCTTTGTTATTATCTATGCATTGATTCGAGTTATTTACTTCATCACTGTTACAACCTTGGATGAGAAGTAAAATTCTTTTATTTTGAAAAAGATCGTATGGAAGAAAAGTGATTTGACTTTCTTTCCCATCAAATTTTTCTACAATACTTCCTGATTTAGCCTCCAATGCTAACTTAAATGAGGTAAGATTTGAAAACTGTTTCTTCTCAAAAGATTCTTTTGAGACTGACGTCCCTTTTTCATTAGAATCACCAATCTTTACTCCAGTTTTGTCAATTAATACTAATCTACTATTATTTTGTAAATTAAGTGACTGCAAAAATTTGTCATAGTTGTTAAAATTAATAGTTCCTAACAGTATTCCCGTCATATTATTTTCTTTATTTATTACTGGAGTTGCAATTACTGCCAGATTTCTTCCTGTTGTTTTAGAGATAATTGCATCGCTCAAGTAAGTTTTTTGAGTCTGTTCTACTGCTTGATAATAATCTCTAAATGAAAGATTGATTACAGTTCGATTTAATTGATCTTCAAATGGTTCATCAAAATATATATCTCCATTATTTAATAAAAAATCAATTGATGCAAATTCTTTAAATTGATCCAATAGTATTTTAGCTATTTTTCTCTTTTCTATATCGGCATTTTCTGGTATACCCTTAACTTTTGGATCTATCAAATTTATATCGGGAGGCTGTAAAATTTGTGGTAGACTACTGGCAATTTGTAAAGCCGTAGCAAGTTTTGTTACCTTACTCTCAAGTATATTTTTTACACTTTCGAGTTCATTTATTAAAAGTGAAGAATTGTTAATTTCATTGGTGGTATTATTATAGTATTGTGTATCTTGAGCATAAATAGAAGAGATAGAAGGTGAGTTTGCAGCAGAAAATAAGATAATAAAACTACTGATAGCAATAATACCAAATAAAAAACTTGAAATCTTTAA
>JAICEO010000215.1 GCA_025924135.1 Nitrososphaeraceae archaeon
ATTCCAGAGGATGTATTTTTTATAATATGCATTTACAAGATCTCCTTTAGCTATTTTGGCCATAGAAGAATGAAAATTGAAAAGATCTTCTCTTAGCGCGATTTCAATTTTTTCGGAAGTTATAGGTTGTTGAATTTTACTCAAAGAATCAACATATGATGTATTTTTTAATCGAGTTACAAATTCATCTAAAGTTTTGGAATCAGAAAATGATTCTAAATCATGTTTAGATAGCATTGTACCACGTTCAGAAAAAGCTCTAACTGTACCAAAAATTCTTTGAGGTTTGTTAGCTTTTCCCAATTTTATTCATCCACCATTTTATGATACTACTTTATTAATTAAATATTTTTGATGATAATGAGAAATATGTATATAAACAATATTTATAATATCTAGGTTCTGTCGAAATTAGATTCATTATCTATATTTCCTAGAATCATACTGATTACCTTATCGATTGCCTTATCATGATTTTTTTCAATATTATTTTTTATCAGATTATAATTTTTTTCAGCCTGTTCTTGGATTAAGAGGGATTCCTCTTCAGATTCTTTCCTAGCAGTGTCTAAAATTCCTTTTGCTTCTTCATTTGCTAATTTAATAATCTTTTCTCGCAATTGTTCTATTTCGCTATTAGAATGAGACAGCATACGTTTCTTTAATTCTTCAATACTAGAATGAATATTCTCAACATTAGTTTCAAATTCTGAAAGACTATTGATTATTCCTTCCACCGTAGAAACATTGGATTCCAATCCATCAAAATTGCAATTTAAAGGGATATTAACCATTCCTTTTAATTAGTAAAATTATATCAAGCTTTCAAAACCCTGCTTTAATAGGATCTATTGGTTTTATTAATTCACGTAACAAAGTTGTGGCATAAGATCCTTTTGGTAATTTAAATGACAGATCAAGCATACCGACATGGCTAAATTCACTACAACATAGCGAAGTCTGCCTGAATCCCATCTGTAAGCTTAATTCTTGCAAATCTTTTAAATAAAAAGCAGTTGGCGAAATATTTTCATCTGATAAAATTCTTTTAGTAATATGATCAAAACGATTTTTTCCTGGTTGATAATTATACCCTACTAATCTAATTGCTGGAATAACATCATTATTTGAATCTATTCCTTCTCTAAACCTTCTAATTTTACCAAAAACTAGAGGTTTCTCTATCTCAAAACATAAATCTCCATCTTTACACTTTCGGATATCTTCATTGCACAAAAGAGCGTTACTGAGACATTTATTAAAAACGTAAGACTGGTAAGCTTGAACAAAGAGTCTTCTAATATTTATCGGTATAGATCGAATAACTGCAATAGAATCTTTACCTTTCACAAGTGTATATAAGATTAGTCTTTCTAAATCCATTCCTTTAGGCAAGATTTTAATCAGTTTTTGATAATTCTTAGGATCTCTACTTCTTTCTCTTATTTCCTTTGAGAACTTGGAATCATATTTGGAAGTATAAGAGAGAAGATATTCAATAGCCTTATTATAATTTCTCTCAAGTAATGCTTTACCAACTAAATGAGTTACCATTCTTTCACTTCCAAATCTTTGTAAGCCATAGAAATTAGCAATTTTATTTAATTCTAATAAAAAAGGGTGTATATTATTATCAGAAGTTTTTATTTTTATTTGGAAGCTATTTCCAATAAGCACAGATTTTGATAATGGAGTACGAAGGAACCCTAATAAGGTTAATTTTGTTTTATTTGTTATTATATATTTAGGTAAATTCTTTGTTTGTTCACAACTAGCATATTGACTAGTTTCTGCTTTTGCATCCTTTATCCCCATTATTTTTAGTTTTAAACCTGATTGTTTTTTAATTTCAATTACCGCGTGATTAGAATCAATGTTATGTTTTTCCAATAAATATAGCGGAAATTTATGTTCGTTATTTTGAACAGAAGAAAAATATGGAGGTTTTAAAAATGTATAATCTATTATTTCAGATACCTGAAATTCCTCATTATTTTCCTTGATTGTTCCATTAATACCTGCGAAATTTGTACAATAACATTCCATACCAGCTTGGGAATCTATCTCAGGTACAGATTGTATCACAAAATTAAACCTATATCAAATTAAATATAAACAATACAATAATTAAATCGATCAACAATAAATAAAGGATTTATATTCAAATAACATATTAGTAATTATGGGTATCGCAACATATATGGCTAAAGAAGTTATGAAAGAAATTAATAATAAATCGAAGGAGTTTTATGAATTTATTTTACCTCCTGTAGATATGGTAGAAGATAGTAATGATTTGCTTGTAATTATAGATTTACCAGGATTTAATAAAAATGACATAACTCTTAGAAT
>JAICEO010000216.1 GCA_025924135.1 Nitrososphaeraceae archaeon
AACACTATCTACAATCTTCAATAGAGAAAAGCTTAATGGAACGAGTAAATCAATACTTCAAAGATAGAATAGAGAATTTTGATGACTATTTTCCATGTACCAAAAATGAATGCAATCTATTTCATGTATATAACTGGATACTATTCTTTGTTTTTATGTATAATGATTCAATCTTTGAAAATTATTTAATTAACGAATTGAATAGAAGAGGTGAATATATCTTAAATTAACAGAGCCGGTATTACAGTTCTTTTGTTTCTTATAGGAATGTCTATTGGTCCAGCCATAGCAGGAATATACCTTGAAACATTTCAGTCTCCTATTATGCTAAATGATATTAGTTATTATTTTCCATCGAAGTTTTCATATGACATGATATTTTTTACAGCAGCATTGCTTTCATTTATATTTCTAATTCTAGCTATAGTAACTGCAAGAAGGTTGTGTCTACAAAGATAAATTTGTTCTTATTATTGTATATGTTAGATTCAGCAATATGTCAATATTAATCCTAGCATATCATATGGTTCGCTATGAATAAATTTTTTGATATGATGTTGAAGCAGGTTCATGAAAGGTGTATTGTCTAGGGTATTATCTATCCTTGTTGAAGCATTTGTTGTTTTAAATATCTTTTACAAATATAATCATAGATAAATACCTCAAATGCTGTACCAGACTCGATAACTGCAGATCGATTATTCTGATAAAAGTGATAATTTCAAGCATCGAATAATATTTCTTGGAAAAAAAGGGTAGTTGTGCGTTAGTTACAAGAATTTCTCTATAGATTCTACCTCTTTTTTATATACTAAATTCCCCTTGGGTTCAAGAAAGAAATGCCCAAAAAAGTACCCGTTATTAACATAATTATGTGAGAAAGCTCAGTATTAAGTATGGGAATAAACATAACATCAAGGTCTTCTGTAGAATTCAATAAATATACATATTCAGTAAATAACTAGTATCATAAAATCCTAAAGTCATAAACAATATGCGAGTGCTTTTGGCTTTAAGAGATGCCATTATAGAAACAACAGCAAGAAATTGAGATATTAAAGCAACTATCTATAGTAGAATATGATATATCATATGAGCATGAGAAACATGAGGAAGAATTGATGTAACTACAGACAGTGAAATAATAATACTTGCGATTAATACCCATAGTCTTGGTTTATTATAAAAAGTATTACAGTTACCGTAATTTCTTAGCAACAAAAACTATTTCTGTAAAGTTACATTAATGTATTTGTAATTTTTAACAAAAAAAGTAAATAATATATATGAATCATTTTAAAACGAAAAGAAAAAAATTATAGTTATTTATTGAATTTTATCAATATTGCATAAATATAAAATTACAATAATCTTCCTTGGATTGTTATCTCTAATATCAATACATTCACAAACTAACGCTGTTGAAACTGTCATAGCACAACAATCATTATCTACCAATACTCCACCAATAGTAAATGATAATTCAGAGGAACAAAATAAATCAAAAATAATAAAAGCATTTGGACATTTTGCAAATAACCAGATAAATGATGGAATTGTTACATGGATTCAAGGAGGATTTTGGGAGTTAAAAATAAACAAGATAACTAATGATAGCACTCATTTTAACAATAGGAATAGTCTAATCAAGGAAAATAACAATGAAGCCAATTTTATTGCTAATTTTACAATGATAAAACCAGATGGTAGTCTTTCTCATAATCACAATATTGAGAACTATATTTCAGATAAAGTCATAGTTACTAACAATGATATAGTTGTAATGGGAATAGCAGATATCTATTCTAATAATAATAATGAGTACAAAAATGTCCCTTTAACAATTCATCTCATGGGTAAAAAGGTTTTAGGATTAACTATAGATGTTAGTAAGACTGAAGGACATTTTTCTAGTCCAAATGAAATGTTTGGAACATTAATTAGTGGGGTTGGATTGGATACATCTGCTACTGCTATTGATAATTCTAGTCAAAAAACGATGATACATCATAATAATGCAACAAATGATACTGTCAAAAAAGAATCTATGACAATGATGCAGCATTAAGAAGAGAAAGATTTATTAAAATTGTAAATTATTTAAAAATTTTGATAATATTTGCATTCAAACAAATAATCTAAAATCTATTCAGATTTACCTTCGTATCTTCTTTTTATTGATCTATTCTTTTTCAATAATTCTCACTATATCCTGTTTTACAAGAATTGCAACAAAAAAGCGTTCCAAATCTGCAAATTTTAATACTTTAGGTTTGCCATGAATTGGTCTATGACAGTAATCACACATTGAATGTATAGCAAGCCC
>JAICEO010000217.1 GCA_025924135.1 Nitrososphaeraceae archaeon
AAATATAATTGTAAATTAAATAGATAAATTATTGACCTGAATTAGGTTAGATTTATCTTTGAATTATATGTGACCGTATTATGCAAATTCTTAAATTAATAAATAAATAATCTGATCATAGACAACCTGAACTTAACAACAACAAGAGTTAGAGCCTATCCCAAAAATAGATAGGAATATAGCTCATTTCTTTCCTATCATATCTAATAATGCTAAAGAGTAAAAAGTATCTTAGAACGATTACAAGTATTCCAGATGATCTATGGAATGAAATTAAAAATATTTTACCAGATGAGAAACCAGATAATACAATAGGTCGTCCAATAGTTCCATATAGAAAAGTATTTGATGGAATAGTATTTGTTCTAAGAACTGGTTGCCAGTGGAAAATGTTACCTAAAGTATATGGTTCAGGTTCTACATGCCATAGAAGATATCAGGAATGGAGAGAATCAGGCATATTTAATGAATTATGGAGCAGATTACTGAAATTATATGATAGTAAGATAGGAATCAAATGGGATTGGCAATCACTTGACAGTATCTCTATAAAAGCACCTTTAGGGGGGCGATGACTGGACATAATCCTACTGATAGGAGTAAACTAGGTAGCAAAAGACATATTCTTACGGATAAAGAAGGTATTCCTCTATCGACTTTTATATCATCTGCAAATACTCACGATATTACTGTCGCAACAAATACAATTGATAATATTGTTATCAAACGACCATCATCATCCAAATCACCAAAACATAGTAAACAAAAACAAAACCTATGTCTTGACAAAGCATATCATTCCAAAGAAGTAGAACAAGAAATACTCAAGAGAGGATACATCCCACATATTAGACATCGAAGAGAAGAAATAATATTTTGTAGAAAAAAGTATCCTGCAAGAAGATGGGTGGTAGAGAGAACAAATTCATGGCATAACAGATTCAGGAAATTGTTTACAAGGTATGAGAAAAAGGAGGAGAACTACTTTGGTCTTGTAGAATTAGCAAACAGCCTTATTGTTTACAGGAGGCTAATTTTGGGATAGGCTCTAAATAACTATCCACCGAGGGAACTAGGAATTACTTTATAATGGGTAACATATAATTCAAATATTATTGATATAGTATTTCTAAAATGTCTTTATAGCAAAATAAGCAGTTATCCGAATATTTTATTATATATATGCTATTTTATAATTTTCTGAGATTTGCTAGATCTCTAATTTACTAAACACAAGATGATTTTGATCATCAACATAGACCTTGGTATATAAATCAAGATTTAGTTGTATCTTTTCTGCCAGAGTTTTAGCCATGTTAGTGTTCAAACAATCATCTTTTTTGTCTAGCTTAATTCTTCTTATGTATGATTTTTGTGTATTTTCTAATTTAGACATATAAAACCATTAGTTATTTCAATAAGAAAAAGAATATTGTCATAGTTCTATTATCCCTATATTACCTATATTTTTCTATAGAAAAGTCATTTTTTTATCGTGATTAAATCTGAACTTTAAATACTAATTTCATAGATAGCATTTCCTATTCCAATAATGCATCGTTTGTAGTAAAAAGATACTTAACTTTTATAGTATATTCATAACCAATGTCATATAAGATAAAAAATCCTATTCATCAGGAGATTGGAAAAACTATTGCTTCTGAAAAGTTTCTTAATACAATGGATGGTTTTTGGTTTGCTTTAAAACCTAATGTAATCATAAACTCTTTTGACTTTGTTACAGTAGATAATTTATTTGATAGTAAGACTATTGGAATTGTAAAAGAATTACAAGCAGTTGCTGAACATGATCATTATTCTGATTATCTATTTGATAATGATTATTCAATATCAATTACAAAAGAAAAAGAATCTAAAAGAAGAGAAGATGATACACAACTTTCTGATATTAGACAATTCAATGGAGTTGTATTGGTAAAAGTTGCAATAATGGCAAATACAAGTGTTAAAGGACAAGGATATAAAGAAGGTATATCCATAAATTTTCCTGTAGGAGTAGGTAAATCAGTTAGATTTGCTACAGAAGAGGAAATTATATTTGCTTTAGGAATTCCTCAAATGGAAAATCCTATACCAGCAGGTATAATAGAAACAACAAATGGTCTTGAAGTTCCTATAACCTTGGATATATCATATTTAGCAGGAGCAGATACAGCACATGTAAACGCATCAGGAATATCTGGAAATAGAAAAAGTACCTATATCTTATTCTTGTTGCAATCTTCATATCAGACTCTCAGAAAAATGAATCTAAATGTGGCGTTGATTATATTCAATACAAAAGAGCAGGACTTGCTGCGA
>JAICEO010000218.1 GCA_025924135.1 Nitrososphaeraceae archaeon
AAATAGAGTGGTAAATTTTACCAGGCCTTAACAACACCTCCTTATTCTCAGATACAAAAGACAGTATCTGAACGACGAGCATATAGTAACGATTTGATTGATTTTTAAATCAATCCACAGAAAACCAAAAGAAGTAAATTAATTTATTGTATTATCAAAACAGGTTTACTAATGTGATTCATTATTTTTCTCACATCACTAAATAAGGAGCTAAACCAAGAATCTATATGATAAGTTAACATAACGACCAAGTCATAGTTATTATTATTAATTTCCTTTACTATTTCATCAACTAAATTACCAGTCAGAAATTTATAAGAAACCTTATTTTTACATCCTGCTTCTTGGCATTTCTTTATTTTTTCTTCCATAGCATCTATTACATCTCCCTTTATATGTCTATGAAAGTCATTATTATCAATTTTTGATGAATCATGTGAACCTTCCAATGTAACATCTCCAAATTTTTCAACGTCTTTTAGTATACGTAGTATATACAATTCTGCACCTGTTGAATTAGATAAAGCGACAGCATAATTAAGGGCTATATTTGATATATCTTTTCCATCATCAGTAACCAGTATTTTCTTAAAAGAAGGGATGGTATCTTTTGAAATTTGATGACCTTCTATATCTGATATACTACTTCCATCAGGATTTATAATTTCTTTGCCAACGGAGGTTGGAATGTTTTTATCACTACTCATAATATAATGTTTGATTACAAATATATAACTTAGTTTGATAAGAATATATTTTTATAATTAAAGATAATTGAATAGGCTATATATTAAACGTCTATTACCTATTCGTAATGTTAATACCATGCATTTTAGCTACTCTATCCGCTAAACTATAGACATCAGCTAAATCATAGACTATTCTTGATTCAATTTTCTCTATTATTGATATTTTTTTATTTTTAATTCTATCCTGTATTGCTATATTTTTATTTTCATGTGTTCTTTTTTAGTGATGAAAAAATCTTGTTGCGTCTTGAAATTATATTTATTGATACATAAGATAGAGAAGTGGCAGCTATAGAAGTTATTATGACTGCTTCAAAAGGTCCAAATCCCCATAGCAATAATTCATATAGTATTAACCATCTTGATAGATTATTAACAATATCAAATATACACCATGCAAATATCATCTTTTTTATTATCTGTTTTAGAATAACGAAATTAATCTGGCTAGTAACTTTATTGGTGTATTTTCGTTTGGTATCGATATGAAAGAGAAGTATAAAGGATATCTTGTAAATTATGAATCCTACCAAGACTGTTATTGTAGATGTTAATACATCACTAGGAGAATATAAGGCATATAATTCAGCTATTACAGCACTAGCTATAAAACCAAAAATGCCAGCAACTAGTAAATTCCTATTCATTAGAATAGTTTCTCTATATTTTTGATAAAAATTAGTAAGAAGAATATCTATAATTTTGTTATTATTAACATTATTTTTTTTGTCCAACTAACAATTATATATATACACACAACTCTTTATGTCTTTAAATAGACAATTCACCTAAATTACAAGTATAATTTTAAGATGTATGAGAAAGCTATGATAATAATATGAGATTAACTTTAACTATAGTAATATTTACTTTCGTAATTCTTTACCAAACTTATTTTCATAATTAGATAGTTGTAAAGAGAATTGGTTGCATATCATACTCGAGTTCTATTCATTATCTGATAATTTGAATCTCATATTAGAAAGATATGGATTGGGAAGACACCAAACAGCATTTTTGTATTTTACCTTACCAAGAAATAATCATTAAAATAATTTTAAAATAAGTTCTAACAATAAAAGCTAAATACTATGTAATAGAACCCCACTACATGGAGGGCACTACTCCCGATGAATTGTATAAATATGTAGGTGAACCCGCCTGTCAAAAGGCTATCATTACATGAAAAATTAATACAACATAAATATCATCACTCAAATACAAGGCAATGGAATTTGAAAAAAATCCAAACTTTATGAAAGGAGAATATATTAACCATCAATAATGATAAATATTTAGATCCTTACAAACATGTATGCCAATTAATTTAGAATTTTTAATAGCAACTTTAATACCTACAGTTGTTGGAACAGTTGGATTATTCCAAGCGGTTTACACCTATAAAGAAAATCAAAAAGCCAAAAGGAAAGATATAATTTTCCCTCTTATTGATGAATTCGATAATTCTGAAGATTTATTTTTAGCAAAAGCTATTTTAGACGATTTCACTTGCAATATTCCTCCTTTTAAATCAACAAATAAATTTTTATTAAAATTTTGGGATATGTCAAC
>JAICEO010000219.1 GCA_025924135.1 Nitrososphaeraceae archaeon
AGTTACACCATTTTGGTTTTTCGATAATAAAGTCAACAACATTTTTTTCAGCGAATGCTAAATCTATAAAAATAGATAATACTATGATTATAATAATCATTGCTATGAAAAATAATAGTGGTTTCACTTCAATACTGTTAATCTAACGGTTATTATAAATTTTCAAATTCCTTTTCTAAGCATGAGATATACCAATTAAGATAAATATGCTTACTCTACTCTAACCAAATAATTCCTCATATCCAGATTGAATCTTTTTGTTCTGAAATATATGGATATTTTATTTTTAAAATCTGCAAATGATGAATAGTATTGTAGGACTAGAAGATCGTTTTTGGCTATATTCCATATCTCTTCCAGTACCATGAATTCTGGAGATGCTGTTGGAAGATATACTGGAATCAAACTATCTTTATTGTCAGCGAAATATTTCAGTATCTTTTTTGATTTGTAGTACTGTTTTGCTTTATCCAGGAAGAGATAGCATTTTGGAAATTTTCTATGTATCTGTTTTAGGTAGTCCAAAAAGGTATTCTCATCAAACCAGTCGTACTGTCTAAATAACTGTTTTCCTTCTAAACTTGTAGCGCCAAACAAAACTGACTCCTGATGTGATCCAGTAATCCTTACAACCGGTCTTTCATCCTTCTTTATCCATACTTTCCTGACAAGCGAGTCATAAAAGAAGAATGATTCGTCCGTAGATACTACTGTGAATCCTTCTTGGAGATTATCCAATATCTCTCTGGCTCTTTTTTAAAACGTTCTTTCTCTTCTTTAGATGCAGTATTTACATGTACCTTTCTAGGTACTTTCTGTTTGAATCCCCATCTCCTAAGTAAGGTGTAGATGTAAATACGATGGTAGTGTATACCGCTTTCTCTGACTATGATATCATAAACCTGTTTTGTAGTCCAACCTTGTTTGCTAGATAACAATTCATTTTTTATCTTGTATGCTGTTTTCTCTGGTATATCTGGTGGTCTACCGCTTTTTGATCTGTTTTTTAATCCTTCTACACCTTCTTCTCTGTACCTCTTTAACCAGTCTGAAACCCATGTCCTGCTTCTGTGAAGCTCCTTTGCAGTCTGTGCAGGAATATGTTTATCATATACTACATTTAAAACAAGTAAAATCCTTTCCTTTGTATCTGCATTAGATTCTTTTCTATACAACTGCTCAAATCTTACTCTGGAAATGTTATTATTCTCAATCAAGTAAATATATCGGATCTTTTCTATCCTAGCTAAATCGATTGTTATCTAAATTGTATGACAATAATGTTAAATTAATGTCAGCATAATTATATTAATTGGTATAGGTCATATTGCTAATTAAATATAGAAACACTCTGTCAATATAATAGAATTATTGTTTTATTTAATTAATATGTTCCTCATATTTCCATGTTTCTCTTTGAGTCCTTTACTAGGGAACATATAATTACCGAACTAAGAGTGATCAAACCCTGTAGAAGTGGCAGTAGCACAATTAAGTATTCAATTTAGATTAATTATACTGACTAACCAAATTTCGGATATTCTAGATATATGAAAAATGCTGATTTTCAAGCATAATTAACCTATCTTATCAGGAAGTAAGAATTTGTAAACGAATTTTAGTTAGTCAGTATATATATATGAGGTTAATCTTCAAATTATTAATATTAGGATTGTTAAATAATATTTATATTTTCTTCAATAGATAACGATTTAAAAATCGTAAAAGAGTACCTTTAGAATTTATTTATATGCTATATCAATATATAAAAATTATTAAAGAAAAGTTTAATGAATTAATGACATTCCTGTCTCCAACATATTTTGTTCCATTGCTTTTTCTCTCTCTTTCTGCAATTATTATTTCAATATTAAGTTCTTTATAACCTTCATCTAATTTGTTGTCATTGACATGATTTACTTCTTCATTGATATTCTCATAATGACCTCCAATTCTTTTAGGTAATTTATCTACATTTGTTGTGTGTGGTAATTATACTTCCAGGTGGGAAATATTTATTATCTGGGATTTTTAATCCTGTGGTTATAGTACTAGAAACTCCAATAGCAACATTATTTCCTATTTTTGCATTAAATACTAACTCTTCATTCCAACAAAGGTATCATTTCCTATATACAGGACCATGAATAAGTGTTCCATGTGCTAAACTTGTTCTTTCACCTACAAATACTGAATAACCTTCTTTAAATTGGTATCATTATCTACTAATAATAACAATTCACCATCTTTGGAAAAACGTCTATTATCTTGATTTTTTCCATCTTTGGTTGTTTC
>JAICEO010000220.1 GCA_025924135.1 Nitrososphaeraceae archaeon
GTATATCATATTGTAAATAGCTGGTTGCTCTCTTTCTATGCCTATACTGAAATCATGAAATGTTAATATTGATATAAAGATGATGGTAATCTAACAGTTTGATTGATGTTTTTTTAACAATGTAATGGAGAGTCTATTTAGCTATAATGGTTTTGCAAGATAATAGATTCATTTATTATTATGGAAATATCAAATTTAGCTATTATGAATAGTTCTCTCTTGAAGAATATTGAGTCTTTTCAAATTTTCTTTTGGATTTTTTCTATACTTTTAATTGTTAATATTTCACCATTTTATGTTAGTGCCTTATCGGATCAAACAGAATTAAAAAAAATTCTTTTAATTGCAGGAGAAAATATTCTCAAGATATCTCCTGATAATGATTTTCATCCTGGAGGTATATATTACAATGCAATGACTTTTAATGGCACTATACCTGGCCCTGCTATTGAGGTGGATGAAGGTGAAGTTTTTCAATTGACAGTGAGAAATGATGGAGAATTGGTTCATAGTATTGATTTACATGGAATAAATGGGCCTACTCAGGCTTTATCTGGATCAATTCAGCCAGGGATGAACAAGACATTAGAAATAAAAGCAGAAACCTCAGGCTTATTTGTCTATCACTGTGATGGTGATAATTTGAATGGAATATGGGATCATATTGCAAGTGGCATGTATGGAGGATTTATAGTTCATTCAAAAAGAGAGCAACCAGCTAAAGAATTCTTTATTTCATTTAATGAGGTTTATAATACTAGGGATCGTGGATTCTTTGAAGGAACTAATAATACTGTTGGAACCTTTGATATGAATAAATTTCTGAATAACGATCCTGATTTGATCTTAACTAATGGTATGGCCTACAAATATTTTCCATTTATAGGCACAATAGCAAAAATTTCTATTAATAAAAATGCAGAAATGTTTAATGTAAAAGTAGGTGAATTGGTAAGATGGTATATTATTAACGCGGGACCGAGAGATGAGATCACATTTAATTTTGCAGGAGGCATGATCAATAAAGTCGTTAGTACGGATGATATGTTATCTAATTCGTTTGGAGCTAAAAATCTCTATGAAATTATTATTCCACCTGGTACTGGGAGAATTTTAGAAACAATATTCCCAGAGGAGGGAATTTACGTTGGTAATGATCATGATATTGGAAGCTTATTAAAAGGAGCTGGTTTTGTTGTAAATGCTAATAAGAAATAAATCAATATAATTTATAAAGTGATAAAAGATTGTTTAGCATTATCTAATCCATTTGTTAAGTTATTTAATTATTTTTCGAGACTAACTTTTTACATAATTTTTTATTGTGGTTATTTTATAAAGAAGTCATCAAATTGTCAATTGTAAGAATTTTAATATACTCACGATATTTTTTTGATATTATTATAAAATCTATGATCATTAAAGAAGGAATCTCAATTTTCCATTTTTCTAAATATTAATTATCAAAATTGATCTAATCTATCAGAATAATAATATTATATATACAATTTAAGATAGAAGATAAGATATTAATGACTAGTACACATGAATTTACTACTAATTTCAGATCGTTACTAGATAAAAAAAGATTTGAAGAACAGACAATTGATGGTCAATCTGGATTTTATGATAAGACAGAACAGGTTTTTGTACCTGAAAATGTTTTTGCTAATCTTTTTAGTAACATCGGCCCAAGCTATCAACCATCTAACAATGAAATAGAAAGAATGATTAATACTAGTCGTAAAAGAGTTTCCAACACATTAAAAGATACTTATAAGAATAGCAAGGATTCATACGCACAAATATTTTTATCTTATTTATCACATAAATTTCTTGTCGAAAACCAGAACCAGCCAAGAAATATGGTCATTCTATATATTGATTTAGTTGGTTCTACAGCACTAACAGCTATACTTAATCCTGAAGAATTATCCATGATCGTTAGGATATTTTGTCAAGAAATTTCTATATGCATATCGAGATATTTTGGTTACGTGTTAAAATATGCTGGCGATGCAGTAATAGGCTTTTTTCCAGAAGAATCAAAATTATCTAGAGAAAATTTGTATGAACACGCTATAAAATGCGCCTTTTATATGGAGAAATTGTTAAATGAATCCATTAATGAAATTCTTTTTCAAAATGAATATCCAAAACTAAAAAGTCGAATTGCCATTGATGCTGGTCAGAATCAGATCATAATTCTCGGATCAGAACCCGATCTATTAGGTCATGTTATAAGCAGAGCAGCTAAAATCATGAGCAAGGCACCACCAAACAATATAATAATA
>JAICEO010000221.1 GCA_025924135.1 Nitrososphaeraceae archaeon
AGATCAGATGATACAAATATATGAAAAAATAATTTTATGGGCAGATGTAGTATTAATTGCAACTCCTATAAGATGGGGAAACAGTAGCTCCTTGTATTATAAAATGATTCAAAGAATGAACTGTATTCAAAATCAAATTATTACAAATAATAAATTCCTTATTAGAGATAAAGTAGCTGCATTTATAATTACAGGAGGACAAGACAATATACAGCATGTTGCAGGTGAGCTATTGACATTTTGGTCACAATTGGGTTTTATTTTTGGAAAGTTTCCATTTGCAGGATGGACAAGAGGATGGTATAGTGAAGATACTGAGAATAATTATGAAGAAATGATGACCAGGACAAATATTATTGATAATCAAGATTTAATATTTAAAAAAAGGGAATCTATTTCTAATATTTTTTATCAAGATATAATCAAAACAATGATCAATGCCGTAGAGATGTCACAATTAGTAAAAAGATCTACATATGATGAAAATGTTATAAATACATTTAATCAAATTGGAAGTTCAAATCAGTATAATGATAAATAATTTTATTGTTATTATGATTTGTATTAATTAAATAAATCAGTATCATAACAAAATCCAATAAAATATTATGAATTACCAAATCAATTAAAAAATCAAAACAATAAAAAAGGAATTCTAATTAATTTTACATTTCTATCAATAGCTAATATTATTAAAGCTACCATTTAATAAAATATGGTTCTTAGAATAATCTACATCAATTGCTATTATTATTGGGACTGATGTTGATTCTTTTGCTTTTTCTAAGATTTTAGGAAATTCTTCAGTAGATTTAACATGATAACCAATGGCGCCAAAACTTTGAGCTAATGTAACAAAGTCAGGATTATTGAATCGAGTAAATGCACTCCTTCCGAATTCATGAATTTGTTTTAGAGAGATCATACCATAATCTGAATCACACCAAATAATGACTATTATTGGTAATTGTAAACGAACAGCAGTCTCCAATTCTTGAACATTCATCAAAAAGCCACCGTCTCCACACATGACAACAACTTTTTGATTTGGCCTGACAAGTTGAGCTGCAATAGCGCCCGGAAGTGCAAAACCCATAGAACAAAAACCATTAGTGATTAGACAAGTATTTGGAATATAAGTATTGTAAGTTTTTGCTATCCATAATTTATGAGCTCCAACGTCTGATATAACAATATCATTTTCTTCTAAAGCATTTCTTACATCAATGATTAATTTCATAGGATTAATCGGATAAGCAAAATCATCTTTGAAATTTGTTATACTTTCTGTAATTTGTTTCTTGATTTCTCTAAGGGTATCGGGTATTTCAAAATAAGGTATATCTATAGAATTTAGATTATCATTCTTATTGATTTTTTTCCCCTCTTTCTCTTTTTTTTCTTCTTCTACTTCTTTTTCTTTAATCAATTCATGTAAAATTGCATCTATTGTATAACCTATATCCGCAGCAATCTCAATGTCTGGAGGATAGTATGTTTCTACTTCCGCAGAAGTAAAATCGATATGAATAATTTTTTTGTCTAGATTTCTATTCCAATTTTTTGGGCTATATTCGACTAGATCATATCCTATCGCAATAACCAAATCAGATTCTCTCAATGCAATGAGGAGGTTATCCGTATTTTGGATTCCAATTGTTTGTAAATGTCTTTCAGATTTATCTGAGATTACACCTTTTGCCATGAATGTATTCATTGAAAATATACCTGTTTTTTCTACAAATCTTCTTATGTTTGAGCTAGCGCTCCCTCTTATACAGCCGTTTCCTACCAAAATTATAGGAATTTTGGCACTCAATATCATTTTAACTGCTTTTTTTATCAAACCCTTTTGTGGTCTAGATCTTAATGTTCGTTTAGGCTTTTTTATTGGTTTGATATCGGATTTGCTTTTGGCTATATCCTCTGGCAGTTCTAGATGTACTGCACCAGCTTTTTCCTCAATTGAAATTTTAAACGCTCTTCTTACTAATTCTGGAATAACATCAGCATTGTGGATTGACCATCTCCATTTTGTTATAGGATTAAACATAGATACAACGTCCATATTTTGATGAGATTCTTTATGGCGTAGGTTAGAATCTGTTTGTCCGGTAATAGCCAATATAGGAGATCTGTCCATATTCGCATTTGCCACACCTGTTATCAAGTTTGTTGCACCAGGACCCAATGTAGACAGACACACTCCAACTTTTTGTGTTAGTCTACCATAGACATCAGCCATAAAAGCAGCTCCTTGTTCATGTCTTACCAGTATAAACTTAAT
>JAICEO010000222.1 GCA_025924135.1 Nitrososphaeraceae archaeon
GTTTAGATGTCTTTTTGTTTGGATTAATTTCTGGTGTTTCAATGAATCCTGCCCGTTCTTTGGCACCTGCTGTTGTATCTGGTTATTATATTGATTTATGGCTTTATCTTACTGCACCATTTATTGGAACTACAATTGTAGGATTATTATTGAAGAATAAATTTTAGTTCATTCTCTTAATGGAGTTTATTGTTTTTGTTTTTGTTTTTGTTATAATAATTCAATATTCAAAGTTCATAGCGAATTTCTTAAACTAACACTTATTCTTCAAGATAGAAAACAGCCTTTTCCATTTATAGGATCTAAAAAATAATATATATAAAAATATTCCTTAGATTTTTAGGTTTCTGAACTTTGAAAAGTCTTTTTAAAAATATTTATAAAATAATGAAATATGAGATTTTAAGTGGTGAAAATTACTATATTAATTAAAATATCAATATTCTGGATCATGGGAATATTTACCATGACTATGGTTTATGGTGGATTATCTTATGGAGGAATTGATTGGATAAATATTTGTGAGAAGGCACCAGATTTTTTGCTATCAACATCTTGTAATGAATTAGTTAATGATGATAATGAATTAACCCCTAAGGGAGAAAGGGAATTACTATCTTTGGCTGCCCCATTAGCAGGAACGTTATGGGCAATTTGGACTAACTCTACGGAGTATTGGTAAATATCTATGTACTCTAGATTGAAAAGAGTATACTTTTAAAATGTTACTATATGGACTCGGAGATATGTGAACAGATTTTGACACAATTTTGTAGTTCAAAAATGTAATTATCGCGTATGATTATAATAGTATAATCTATTGAATTAATCCAAATTAAAAATATAAAAGACAATAATAGAAACATGTCGCAACATTCTGACTATCTAAGGAGGAATAATTTCTCTTACTTCCATATCATACATATCAAAATTAAGGTTATTTGTTTTTAAAATTATCTTGGGAGAGCCCCATGATATAATTGCTCCTTTAGTTATTGCTCCACATTCATCCATTTTTGCTTTTCCAGAATTAATTCCCCATTTTCCATCATCAATTTTTTCATGTACTTTAATATAAGGCCCATTTCCTTCATTTTTTGTATCCACAAAACTTTCCATTTTTACTTTGGAATTGTTATTGAAATTATAAACTATTGCTTTAAATCCAATTTTTTTATTGTAAAGATTTCCTAAATTTATTTTCTCATTAGGTTTATCTATTACATAATCTGCATGATATTGTTCTTTTTTCATCTGTAATTTACCATCTTCTGAGATATTATTGTGATAGCTTGAACCGCCACAATAAGCATTTGGATATTCTTTAATTTCTTCTTCTCCCTTACTGTCATGTATAATAGAACGAGAAACTACAGAAATAGCTTGATCTCTTTGTTCTGCATCTAACATTTTGAATATTACAGTAAATTCTATATTCTTCCAATCATTTGGATATAACCAATATCTTTTTTTATCTAATTTACTGAAATTCCATGTTTCAATTTGTTTCATCATTTCTTTCTGAGTTAATATGCCTGCTCTTTTTGTAGAAATATCAATTCTTGTTGTCCCCTTGCCTACTTTCCAGCTTCCATCTGAATTTTTCTCTGAAAATACTTCTTTATTTCTAGTCTCATCTATTTGTTTTAAATCATTAGGATTTTTATTGTTAAACCTATAATATTCTCCATCTGGTTTATCTCTATAAATTGAATAAATTTTTTCTTTTTCTTCTACTAATGGGGGAATAGGTAGTAATTGTATTTTTGTAATTTCTGAAACTAATGCACTTGTTAGTATAGAAATTCCAAAGATTATAATTAAAATTAGTGTATATTTATATTTCTTTAAAATTAAATATAACGTAATAACAATTACAGAACCAATGATGATGTAGTAATTTTTAAATAATCCGATAATAATTGCTAAAGCTATTAAAATTAATATCTTTAAAATCAACCAATTCAATTATAGATGCACTAAATTCTTTTTTAGACAATATGAGTGTTCTATTTAGCAGAATTAACTAACTAATTTTTCTATCTTGGAATTTATTATTATTCTTAAAATAGTTTATAATTTTTGTGGAGTCGTTATCAATTTTCCAAATAATTGTGATTCCATCATTTTTATGTGACCCATTACCATATTTTCAAAAGGATAAACTGTATCTATTATTACTTTTATTTTTCCTTTGCTTATCCATTTAATAACTTCATCTAGTTCTGCACGACTTCCTTGGGTAGATCCA
>JAICEO010000223.1 GCA_025924135.1 Nitrososphaeraceae archaeon
CCAGATGTTTAATAATCGTTGACATTATTCCACCTTCTAATTTATTTAATTTTCTTTGATATACATTTTCATCTATAGTCTTACAATCAATCTTGTATATACATATGAATTCTGTAAAATCTAATATTTTATAAAATAAAAGATTCCTTTTTTTTTTAGTTAATGCTTTTGAGTCTCTTACTCCTATTCTCTCCAATTTTTTGATATTACTATGTTTAATACTAATACCAGCAATTATAAGAGGACCTATGACTGAACCTCTTCCAGCTTCATCAATCCCACATATCAACAAATTAATAGTTCTCCTTAAGTCCATCTCTTACATTAAAATTTCTATAAAATGTTAAACCAAAGATTGGTAATTATATGATATATAAATTCTATGATTTTACTAAACTATGGATAATTTTATACCGATAACTGAAGGTCAAACAAAATTGCTTGTTCCGCAAAATTCACTTCAAGAAAAGGTTCCACCACACTTTCCTGCTTTTTTTAATCCACTCGCAAAGTTAAATAGAGATTTGTCAATTTATATTTATAACATTTTTTTAAATGAATATAGCAACAATAAAAATAATCAAATCACCTTTGCTGATGCATTTGGCGGTATTGGAGCTAGAGGACTCCGCGTAGCAGTGGAAGTACCTAAAGTTTCCAAAATTTACATAAATGATATTAATGAACTAGCCATAACAGCTGCTAAGGAATCAGCACTACTAAATAATGTCAATGAAAAATGTATTTTTTCGTTAAATGAGGTATGTAAATTCCTTATTTCGAGACCAACAGAAAGAAACAAAAGATTTACGATAGTAGATTTGGATCCATTTGGAAGCCCTTCACCCTTTATTGAATGTGTTCTCAGAGCTGTCGAAGATGATGGATTAATTTCTATTACTGCAACTGATACTGCAGTTTTAAGTGGAATATATCAAAAAGTATGCCTCAGAAAATATTTTGGTTTATCTATTAACAGTATCTATTCAAATGAAGTTGCTACACGCTTAATAATATCTTCAACAGCATTAATTGCTGCAAGATTGGGAATATATGTATTTCCTATCTATGCTCATTCAAATAGGCATTATTTTCGTGTATATCTTAAAGCATCAATAAGTAATTCTATGGCTAACAAGGTTTTTGATAACCTCGGTTACATAAAACATTGTTTTAACTGTGGCGAAAGAAATTTCTCCAATATATATTCCACAGATTTATGTCCAATATGTAATAGTAAATTTCATGTCGCAGGTCAGCTGTGGACAGGAAAATTATTTGATAAAAGCATTATTTCAAATTTAATAAAAAACTATTTTTCAGGTAATTTCAATAATGATAAAAAAAATCATCATATAAAACAAATATTTGATATTAGTATAGAGGAACTAGATGATATGCCATATTACTTTTCAGTAGATGAAATAGCCTCCAAGCTCAAAACTAGTCCAAAAAAATTAAGTCAAATTATTGAGAAGGTTATTTGTTCAGGTTATCGTGCTTCAAGGACAATTTTTCGTCCTACTGGTTTGAAAACTAATGCCTCAATGTCCGATCTTTTATGCATATTAAAAAATTAGCGAATAAATTAATTAACTAATAATTAAAACTCTAATGCTATTATTTATATTTGTATTTATAGTGATAATTTTAAAATTGAAGAAAACTAAATCATTTTTTTTTGAGGCAAAGCGAATAAAAATATATATTATTAACAAGTATACTTTTATAGATAATAACAATGATAATAAATTTTACCTAAAATTCTTAAGTGTAAAACTCTTTTTTATTACAAGGTTATACTTATTCATTTTTTACAATCCCTCGTCTACTATAAATTTAAATTTTGTTGGTTTAGAGTTTTAAAATTGGTATCTAACAACTGTGGTGCATTTTAGTGGTTAAATTAGAAATAAAAGACGTTACTAAATCATTCTTTAGAAACGATGGAAAAGAATCAACTATAATAAATGCAATTGAAAATATTAATTTGGCAGTAAATGATGGAGAATTCGTTTGTCTTGTAGGTCCTTCTGGTTGTGGAAAATCTACTCTTCTCAATATATTAGCAGGATTGGATAATCCAACTAAAGGACATGTTGTTTTAAATGGCAGGCCAATAACTGGAACTGGGCCAGATAGAATAATGGTTTTTCAAGAAAATGCTTTGTTTCCCTGGATGAAAGTAATAGATAATGTAGAATTTGGGTTGAAAATAGCTAAAGTTGAAAAAATAAAAAGA
>JAICEO010000224.1 GCA_025924135.1 Nitrososphaeraceae archaeon
ATATTATTAAATTATCCGACCATATTAAAAATTTCATAGTATTGTAAAACTTAAAAATTTTGATCAAAAATTAATAATCCTTTATTTTAATATTTTATTGCTAAATTTTCTATATAGTCACTCTCATGATTGTTACAGTAACCTCTAATACTTAGAGCCTATCCCAAAATTAGCCTCCTATAAACAATAAGGCTATTTGCTAGTTGCACAAGACCAAGGTAATTCTCGTCCTTTTTTTCATATCTTGTAAACAATTTCCTGAATCTATTGTGCCATGAATTTGTTCTTTCTCTACAACCCATCTTCTTGCTGGATGTTTTCTACGAAATATTCTTTCTTCTCTTCTGTGTCGTATGTGTGGTATATATCCCCTTTTAATAATTTCTTGTTCTACATCTTTGGAATGATATGCTTTATCAAGACATAGATTCTGTTTCTGGTTATGCTTTGGTTTGGATGATGGTCTTTTGATTACAATGCTATCAACTGTATCAATTGCGACAGTAACATCATGGGTATTTGCAGATGTTATAACAGCAGACAGCGGAATACCATCTTTATCTGTTAGAATATGTCTTTTGGTTCCTAATTTGCTTCTATCAGTTGGATTATGTCCAGTCATCGCCCCCTAAAGGTGATTTTACTGATATACTATCTAGAGATTGCCAGTTCCACTTAATTCCTTTTTTATGATCGTATATTTTTAACAATCTAGCCCATAATCTATCAAAAATACCTAATTGCCTCCATTCCTGAAATCTTCTATGACATGTTGAACCTGACCCATATTCTTTGGGTAACATTTTCCATTGGCAACCAGTTCTCAATACAAATACTATGCCATCAAACACTTTTCTATAAGGAATAATTGGTCTACCTATGGTATTCTGTAGTTTTTCATCTGGTAAAATATTTTTAATTTCATTCCAGAGATGGTCTGGAATGTGTATAATTGTTCTAACATAACGTTTTATCTTATTGTTGTTATTCAATTATTACTATTGTGATAAAGAAACCAACAAGCTATATTCCTATCTATTTTTGGGATAGGCTCTTAGTCTAAATTTTCTACATTATTTGTAATATGGAAATAAATAAGTTATTATTCATTCAATCTTTAAATTCATTTTATATAAATAATTTATTTATTAGGATACCATAACCATCTATGGAGTAAATTATTTCCCTTCTCTATTTTTCATACTCTAATAAATTATCTAAATTTTTCATTTCTTGGTTTGTTTATATATTTTTCTCTATACACTTTTCTTTTAAAATAATGTTTTAAAACAAATTTCCGATATAGTTTTAATAATATTTGATTCTTTTTTAGATATTTAATCCAACATCAATTTTGTCACAAGTTCCCTATTTTAGAAACTATATGTTTTTATTCAGTAATGTAGGTGATGGTATCTATATCTTTAACAAAAAAGTTAATATTCTTTAACATAGTTATTCATCATACAAACTATTTTATAAAAATTAACTTTGACAGAAAAAAATACGCCACCACCTTCATCATCACCAAAAGAACCATTACCTACCAGGACCTTTATCTCACAATTCTTTGATTTCCTCAAGACATTTGGTATTATTGGTTTAGCAATAGCATTTGTGATAGGACAAGCATCTTCGAAATTAGTTACTGCACTTGTTGAAGATATTATTAATCCATTGGTCGGTTTGTTCTTACCCTCAGGAAGTCTTGAACAATTATCTGCAAAGATTATTGGTGTTTCTGGTGCAATCTCTGAATTCAAATATGGAGATTTTATCGCCAATATCATCGATTTTCTCATAATAGCACTAGTTGTTTTTGTCGCTTACAAAGGATTATCAAGATATAAATTTGTAGAATACAAGACAAAAACAGAGGAGAGTAAATGATAAAAATTATTACAATGTTCTACAAGTAATAGTCCTTTTTCTTGATATATATTAAAAGATTTAAGACCTATATAGAATTTTATTAATATCATTAATAATATGTATATAATATATCAACACAAGTCAGTATGGATTAAATACCGACGTTAGTACTAAAATAAGATTCTAATGTTAAATCAATTAAGAGATATACTATATAAGACTTAATTTTTATTAAAAATCTGCATAAATTGAGAAACTGTTGCGTTATCTTAATAGAAAAAATACTTTAAAATGTGATATCATCTTCAAAATCGTAGAAAAAGAAAATTAATTAAATATGGAAGAAAATTAATTAAATATGGAGATTG
>JAICEO010000225.1 GCA_025924135.1 Nitrososphaeraceae archaeon
AATATCCCATTGTTATTCATAACCATCATTGGCCCTAATAATCGTGTGTCAGCAATTGAAACATAAATATTATCTGTAACTTCTAAATATTTTGATAACATAGTAGTTTTTGTTGGAGCAAATCCTAATGGAAGTACTATGAACTGATCATTACATTTCACAAAAATTCCAATATTTGGACTTTTATAAAATGCATATTTGTAAATTCCCAAGATCTAACAATTATTATAACTATTAATATGAACTTATTGGAAAATTATAATACATATAAAAAATAGAGAATTAAATTCATCTATCTATAACTTGTCCAAGACTAAGTTTTATTGTTAATGGATCAGACAATGGCTGTGTTTTTTCTAAATTAGTCAATTGTATAATTGCTGTAATTGTTTCAATAGATTTATCTGCAATATTAGTCGCAAGCTTTATAGATTCAGTACTATTATAATTAAATCCCTGTGGATAAGAGGATGTTTTTAGCAACGTTCCGTTAATAGAGTATATTTTCATTACGGCATTAATTGTTTTATTATTCAATCCAGCAGTATCATTTGTAGTGAGAGATTTTAGAAGCACTTTTACCTGATTATCTTGATTTAAAGGAGATATAAAGTGAGCATAATCTATCTCCATAGGAAACGTTTGTATAACACCAAATGATTCGTTTATCAAATTATTTTTATTATCTAGGGAAAATGATTGAAAAATACAAATTGTTGAAACTGATAACAATATAAAAAATACAATAAAATTTTTATTGAATTGGTTTAGAATATTGAAATTATTCATAGATCATATTGGATTAATATATTTAGAATAACATTGATGTTAAATTAATTTGACAAAATACTATATGATTACAATAGTAAAAATAAGATTTAAAAATTCTTGTTAGATTGTTTGTGTTATTTTGAAGTTTCCGTCCACAATTTGAATAATGTATTTATTATTTTTAAAAGATAATTCTAGTTTGTCTTCTGTCTCTTTGATATCCACAAGTTCTTGACCTTTCATATCAGTAAATTCTACCATAAGTTTATGACAAATTACTATTATTTAGATTATTTGAATTTTATTAATAAATAATATGATCATCATGAATGAATGAATGAATGAATGAATTATTATTATTACTACTCTTTCTTTATGGAATACTAGGGTTGTTACTTGTATTTGATTAAAATTTTCTAATAATATTAATCTTGATAAAAAAGACCGTATTATATAATGATATTAAGTCCCCTTTGTTTGGATACTTTGCCTTCAAATCTTATATTATAAGGACACTATTTTTGAATCAGTCATAATCTAGCATCATAATTATTTCATTCATTTTTTCTTCTTTTTTATCTCATCAATCTTTAGATTAAGATAGTGCGAAATTTAAAAGCCTTGATAGCTGACTGGGTTACTACCAAGTATATTATCTGTAAGAATCCCGATTCCCAATTTTTCAGATTTGAGAAAGTAATTGGATCCAAATATATTGATTGAAATTAAATACCAAAAATATTGCACGCAATTGAAGCATATAATGTATCTAAAATTTATAAAGATACCCATGTACCAGCTTTAGATAATATATCATTAAAGATCGATAAAGGTCAAATTTTTACATTATTAGGAAGGAATGGTGCTGGAAAAACTACATTTGTAAGAATTTGTGCAACTCAATTGTTACCAACATCTGGTACTTTGAAAGTTTCAGGTTATGATGTAATAAACCAAGCAGAAGATATAAGGAAATTTATCTCTGTGGTTCCTCAAGAAGGAAGACCATTACGAGCACTTACTCCATGGGATCATGTTTATAACTGGCTCAAGATTAGAGGAGAAGAGAAGTCTATCGCAAAAATAAAAACTGAAAAAATATTAGAAAGATTTGAATTACTTAAAGTAAAAGATAAACCTGCAATGAATTTGTCTGGAGGAATGAAACAAAAAATTTTAGTAGCAATGGCTACTGCTGTTGATGCAGATTTATTATTTCTAGATGAACCTACAATTGGTCTCGATCCAGTTTCACGACGGCAAGTTTGGAACTTAATGCAAGATTTGAAAAAAGAAGGTAAAACTATATTACTTACAACTCATTATATGGATGAAGCAGAAATATTATCTGATAAAATAGTTATAATAGATAATGGTAAAATTGTAAAAGAGGGAAATATTAATGATTTACGAAAAATAATTCCCCAAAATATTCGTATGGATATATCTAAAAAAAATATT
>JAICEO010000226.1 GCA_025924135.1 Nitrososphaeraceae archaeon
CCATAAATAAAAGAAAAGAAAAGAAGAATTTCAAAACATTATTTTATTTTTTTTTTTTTGTGATTGTTATTGTTATTAAAGAAAATTTTGTAATATTTGCTATAAGTATTTTTAGTCTTTTTGCAGAAGGGAATAATAAAAACATCTAATAAATATTAAATATGTCATAATGACTATAGTTACTATTATTATTGATTCAATGTTATATCTGTGGATCTAGATTTGGTGAAATAATCTGTGCATATTGTGATCAGACAGTATGTACTTCATGTTTGATTCTATCTGAAAGAAAATGCAAAAGATGTGCAATTTCAAATAAAAAACCTCCAGGATTTCTACGAAGAAATGGTCCCTACATTCTTATGCTTGTAGCAATGTGGTTTTTTGTTTCAGGTTTATATCCATTCCCATATTTTTATGCTGTTGGGATTCCCGTCGATAATGAAATAATGCAACCTGTTCTTATTGCTACTGCCATACTCTTAATTCCATTCATTTTTATGATTTTTGCCTGGAGAAAAAGACCTACATATTAAATTATGATATATGCATTCAAGATATATAGCTAATCCGATTTCTTTTTAAGAGATACAATTGTATAATATATTAATTGTCTATAAATACTAAAGTAAACCTTTACTATGATAAAGGTTCTATAGTTATTTCTGGAATCAATCAAATTCCCTATTCATTGATAGATCCAAGAACAAATCAATTACGAGCACAAGCATTGTATTATCAAGATATTATTACGTATTTACAAAATAGTGGTATTCAATATGAGAATAATGTTATGGATTTAATTCCTATTCCAAATTTAAAAATTGAAAATATAGAATTATCATTACGATCCTATCAAAAAAAAGCAATTGAAAATTGGATTAATGCAGGAAAGAAAGGTTGTATAATCCTACCTACAGGTTCAGGAAAGACTATAATAGCAATAAAATTAATCGAAATAATAAATTCTTCTACGCTGATTGTAGTTCCAACCTTGGATCTTATGGAGCAATGGACAAGAATTTTATCAAAATATTTTCAAAAAATAGAAATTGGGAATATTGGTGGAGGTATCTCGAACATCGCAGGTATCACTGTATCTACATATGATTCAGCTTTTATTCGCTCCTCTTTTATAGGAAACAAATTTGCATTTGTAATATTTGATGAAGTACATCATTTGGCTGCCCCGGGCTATAGAAGTATTGCAGAACAATTTATATCTCCATATAGATTAGGTTTGACGGCTACATATGAACGTGAAGATAATCTACATTTAGATTTTCCTAAATTAGTTGGAGGAATAGTATATCAGTCATCTGTGAATGAGTTAGCCAAGGATAAACATATTGCATCTTTTATAGTAGAAAAAAGATATGTTAAGTTATTACAGGAAGAGGAAATAGAATATCACAAAAATTATGACCAATATTTGTCTTATTTACAGGAACTAGGAATAAGATATGGTCAAATTGGATTTCAAAAATTAATTATGATATCAGGAAAAAATCAGTACGCTCGAAATGCATTACTGGCAAGGAATAAAGCTTTAGATATTGCATTAAATAGCGAATCTAAAATTGAAGAATTGCGTAAAATACTTATTGAAAATCCACACATGAAAACTATTATATTTACACAACATAATAAATTAGTTTATTTAATTTCCAATAAATTTCTAATTCCTTTTATAACTCATAAGTCTAGTAAGCAAGAAAGAGAAGATGCATTAAATGGTTTTAGAGATGGCAGATATCGGGTTTTAGTAACTTCGAAAGTTTTAGATGAAGGAGTTGATGTTCCTGATGCTGAATTAGGTATAATAGTTAGTGGAACTGGAAGCAAAAGAGAATTTATTCAAAGACTTGGACGTTTATTAAGAACAAAACCGAATAATAAAAATGCAAAACTTATAGAAATTATATCTTCAGGAACAAGTGAAATTAATACAAGTGTTAGACGAAAACAGGGTTTAAAAAGTATATAATTATATATTTTAAAAATTATGAATATACCAATTCTTATGTTCCTAGTATATAATACTAATAGTAATATTGTTTTATTGAATAAATAGAGATAATTTTAGTAATAGTATTTTTTATAATTATATAAAAATATATATTAATATATTTTATATTAACCTATAATAAATTATTATAAAATAAAACAAAAA
>JAICEO010000227.1 GCA_025924135.1 Nitrososphaeraceae archaeon
CTCCCACCGGAAAACCATATCCTTCATGACCATCTGGCAATACAACTACATGTTTTCTTACACCAGGGAGTGTTGAAACATTGACAGCTTGATCTAATGTTCTATCTTCACTCATTTTTAAAATCAGGTTATCATCTGCATAAATCGTAACTGGTACATTCATTTTTTTAGAATCATCAACATTAATTTTAAACTCAAATTCGTTTAATTTTTCAATAACATGATTTCCACGCTTAGTTATTATTTTATTCATTATAGTTGGTTATTTTTATTATTATTATAAGCCTTGCTTGACTATTAAGGAAATTTTATTAAAGCTTAAATAAATAGATGATTCAAATCTTTTAATCAACTTTTTATATTCCCTTATACTATTGCTCCAACCTTTTCTATTTCTTCATCGATTTCTAGATATTAGTATATTATAATAATTTAAACATTTACGTACTGTTTGTTATTTCTGATAATCTAGGCAAATTGAAACATTACTCTGTCTCTTCTCTAATCTTGAAATTGTCAAATAATATAATAATTTTCTTATTCATGAAGTATTTTTATTTTATTCTATCACGTTTCCAAGCCTTTGACATATATTAATATGTCAAATTTAATTAAACTTCATTTATTATTTATATATGATGTGTAACTAGCCTCATAAGATATTAATTACTCTAAGCATTCATTACTCACCATTTTTGTGGTAATAAATTCATTTTCTCTCATAAGAGAGAATACATATATTAGAATATCCCTTTTAAATTCTAATTTTTATTATATGAATATAATAATAGTTGTGTGTTTATATTATCTTCATTAACAATAAATAAATGAATTCTATCATGTTTACTGGTATAATAGAATCTCTGTGTAAAATAAAATCTATTGACGAGATAAAAAAAGATAAATCGAAATATCCTGCTGAAATTAAATTTTCTATAGATATTGGGAATTTAAGGAAGGGGTTAAAGATTGGTCAAAGTATAGCAGTAAATGGAGTTTGTTTAACAATAACCAAATTAAATAATAATATTGCAGAATTTTCAGTAATTGGAGAAACAGTAAGAAAAACATCTCTGGATTCAATAAAGAAAGGCGAAAGGGTTAATATTGAAAGAAGTATGAGAGCTTCAGGGCGATTTGATGGTCATTTTGTTCAAGGCCATGTAGATTGTACAGGTATTATCTACGACAAAATAGTTTTTCCTACAGAAACAATACTTATCATCAAAATCTCTGAAGAACTAAAAGAATCTTTCCAATATATAGTACGAAAGGGTTCAATTACAATTGATGGAATTAGCTTAACTGTTGTAGATATTGACAATAAAAACTTATTATCCATATCTCTGATTCCTCATACATTAAAAAGAACTACTTTAGGAATAAAATCAATTGGAGATAAAGTTAATATTGAATTTGATCTTATTGGTAAATATATTTCAAAACTCTTACCAAAAAATTAGTAATAACAAATTTTGTAGTAAAATATATAATTACTGCTGTTTTTATAATGTGTGTTTGTCAACTGTAAAAGATGCTATAGATGCGCTCAGTCGAGGAAAATTTGTTCTTATTCATGATGATGACAGTAGGGAAAATGAAACTGATATGATAATCGCTGCAGAAAATATAACACCCTATCATATAGCAACTATAAGAAATGACGCAGGTGGCCTACTCTGCCTAGCTATAGATGGTTATATTTCTACAAAGTTAGGATTATCATATATACATGATATTTTAAATTGTGTTTCTAATGATCATCCTTTATTTACCACTATGACAAATGGTCGTGCTCCATATGGAGACAAGCCTTCATTCTCAATTTCTGTTAATCATAGAGACACTTACACCGGAATTACTGATTATGATCGTGCATTAACAATTTCCAAACTTGCATCAGTTTGCAAAAATATTGATAATGGTGGAGTATCAGAATTTATTAAGTGTTTTAGAACTCCAGGTCATGTTTCATTATTGATCGCTGCAAAAGGTTTATTAAAAGAACGGTTCGGTCATACAGAACTTGCTGTTTATTTGGCAAAGATTGCAGGTCTAACCCCAGCTGTTGTAATATGTGAAATGCTTGATTCTCATACTTTTAGATCTCTTTCTATTGATGAAGCATATAAATATGCAAAATTAAAAGA
>JAICEO010000228.1 GCA_025924135.1 Nitrososphaeraceae archaeon
CATGCGAAGTGGCAACCAACTTCTTCAGCTGTTGTTAAAGATGGTAATGACAAAGACGAAACAATCCTTATAATTGAAACTACCGGTTCATTAACTGCAGAAGAAACTATAAAAACAGCACTAAAGATTATAAATTCTAAAATAAATAATTTTGGTGATGTAATAAAATCATTAGAAATACCATCTAAAACTAGGTAGATTTATTTGGGGATTATTAATATGGAAAATGATGAGGTTAAAACCATGCTTGCTCATACTTTAAATGATAATATTAAATGGACTTTGCGTATTGCATACAAAAAAAATAAAACTCCTTTATGGAAAACACTAGAAAAAAAGATCGATAGTTCTCGATCTAATAAATCTGAAATCAATATTAGTAAATTAGAAAACCTTACTAAAGATGGTGAAACTATTATAGTTCCAGGAAAGGTCTTAGGTAATGGGGTTCTTACACATAAATTAAATGTAGCTTCTTTCTCCTTTTCAGTTCCTGCACTTAAGAAGATACTTGATGCAGGAGGAAAAGTTATTAGCATCAATGATTTTGTAAATCAATATCCAGATGGAAAAGGTGTAAGAATAATTGGATAAACCTAACAATAGTAATAATACTGTTTCAAATCTCAATAAACAAATAATAGTTGATGCTTCCAATTGTATTGCAGGTAGAATATGTTCTAATGTATCAAAACTTTTAATTCAAGGCAATAGAGTAACAATAATCAATTCAGAAAGAGCAATGTTATCAGGAAATAGAAATAAAACAATTGAAGATTATAAAAAACATCTCGAAGTAGGTTCTGTTACCAACCCTATCCATGGACCTTATCATCCAAGAAGACCAGATAGAATATTGACTAAAATGGTTAGAGGAATGATTTCAAGGAGAAAGCCAAGCGGTATTCTGGCCTTTAAACGTTTAAGAGTATATATAGGAATGCCAACAGAATTTCAAAGTTCAAAGGAAATAAAAATTTTTGATGATGCTAAAATAACAAAATCTGAATCATATTACATTACAATTGGAGATGTTGCAAAACAAATAGGTTGGAAAGGAGAATAATAAGAGATGACTAAAACTACTATTATAGACCTGTATCCAGGTCAGAGAAAAACGTCAAGAGCAGTTGCTACTATTTCCAAAGGAAATGGTAAAGTTCGAATTAATAATATTCCAGCAGAAATCGTACAACCTGATATTTCAAAAGAATTGATATTAACTCCAATGAATATAATTGGAGATATTAGAGATAAAATTGATATCACAGTAAAAGTTGAAGGTGGTGGATTTATGGGACAAGCTTTTGCAAGTGCAGTAGCAATATCCAGGGCTTTATCAGGAGAAGCTAAAGGAGGACGTGATCCAAAGGATCATCCATTGTCAAAAAGTGTAAGACAAGAAATTCGCAAAAAAATAACTGAATTTGATAGACATTTACTCGCAGGAGATCCTAGACAGACTGAATCAAAGAAATTCGGTGGGCCAGGTGCTCGAAGAAAAAAACAAAAGTCATATCGTTAGTTATTTTATTTTTATTTTACATTGAAAATATTTTTTCAATTAGATTAAATCTCTATGCATATATATTACAAAATATCATTTTTAATATTCTATGACTGATAATAAATTATCAATAGTCCGGTTAATACTTAATGCAGATAAATTTGAAATTTTAGTTAAACCTGACCCAGCATTAGATTACAAGCTAGGAAAAAAAGTAGATATTTCTAATATTTTGGTTTCAGATGAAATTTATTCAGATGCTAATAAAGGTACGCGTGTTCCTAATGAAAAATTAATTAAAAATTTTAAAACTACAGATCAAATAGAAATTGCAAAACAAATACTTGAACATGGTGATGTTAATCTTACAACTGATCAGCGTAGGCGAATGGTTGAAGAAAAGAAAAAACAGATTATTCAATATATTAGTAGAAATTTTATTGATCCAAAAACACATTTTCCTCATCCGCCATTAAGAATAGAAAATGCGATGGAACAAATTCGTTTAGTAATAGATCCCTTCAAGAGACCCGAGGAACAAGCAAAAAAAATTATTGATTCTCTTAGAAAAATTTTACCATTAAAATCAGAAAATCTTCAATTAATTGTTACTGTCCCATCACAATTTTCTGCTCA
>JAICEO010000229.1 GCA_025924135.1 Nitrososphaeraceae archaeon
CGTCTCCGCCATCATCTCCTCCGTCTCCGCCATCATCTCCTCCGTCTCCGCCATCATCTCCTCCGTCTCCGCCATCATCTCCTCCGTCTCCGCCATCATCTCCTCCGTCTCCGCCATCATCTTGACTTTGTACAATAGGTAATATGTTAAATGAAGGTAATATCGTTATAACAGTAGTTGCTAGCAATATTACAAAAAGGAAATATGAAATACTAGCAACCATAATTAGTATATGCAATTTAAAAATTTAAAGTTATTCGTAGGATAACAAAACTTTGCCTTTCTCCAGCAGACGCATATAATATATTAAATTCTAATTGATGGTATCTTTTTATATTATTATTTGTTATCAATATAATTAATTTAAAACTATTGATAATAATTTATTAAATATTTTAATTTATTCTTCCTCTAATTTTAGGGATCGAAAAAAATAAATTAATTTTATTACCTTCATCATTTTTGTTAACTCTTTTTCTTTTTTTATTCTTTTTTTAATTGATCGCTTGCTTGTTTGTACCCTTCATTAATTAACTGATTTATTGTTTTATAGGAATAATCTGCCCATTTATTTGAGATAGTATTTGCATCATCTTGACGGTCAATTCTTGTTATCTTACCTATAGTAAACTTACCTTTTAGCAAATCAATATATTTTCTCCTTTCACCTGTTCTTAACATACTTTTTGCTTCATTATTTAGTAAGAAATTATCCAGTTCATCTTTAAATTCACTTTTTTTATTATCATTAGGAATATGTTCAAGTGCTATTTCTCTAATTTTTTTGGCTAAATCTATGTAATCAGTTACAAAAGTTGCAACTTTCTCATCATATTCTGTTTTGTCATGATAAAATATATCATTTTTTCTGTCTGTTTGTCCATCAGGATCCATAGGTATTAGTTCCTCTTTTTCTGGCCATAAATTTACAATATAAATTTTATCGATATTAGGGACTCTTAATTCTTTGTTAATACTTCCGTTCTCACTTTCAGCTCTCCATATACTTGTTAAAACAAAATCTTCTCCTTTTTCTTGAATTATATCTCTCCAATAGGTATTATGTTGTCCTATTAGTTCTCTTAATGGAGTATTACTTAAAATTATTCCATCCCAAAATTTACGTGTAGAATATTTTGCTTCTATTGTAGTATAGTCATAATGAACTGGAACTGAGGCACTTGCTAATACATGGTCTATTGTAATACCATTAGGATATTCTATTATGTGGTTTTCATATTTTGTTTGGTCTTGGTAGCTATCAAATGTAACTGTTGTACCTTCCTGTACGTCTACAGTAATAAGAAGTAGTCTTGGTTCTGGAGGTTTTGTTTTTAATGAAAAGTCTTTTAGATATTTTTTTTCTAATAATCGTCGTAAGGGGTCATTATTATATAGATATGCGGTATTACTAGGATCTAAAAATTTTCTATCAGGAATAGGTGATGGCATATCATACATATTTCTAGCTCCAGTCATTAAGAGTTGTTTAACAGAATAATATTTTCTAGCAGCCTCTGCATTGGCAATATCACTATTTATGTATCTAAAACTATTCCATCTAAAATCAAACGAAGGATCCATCTCTACATATGTTAATGTGGATACATCTTCCCAAAAATTATATAAAACTTGATCTACACCTTTCCAGCTTGCAGACATTGATTTACCTTTCTTCCTATTTTGAACTACATAATTTACAATTATAGCACCATGAATTGCACCTATAGAAGTTCCTGCTACAATATCAAAGAAATGTTTATCATTTTCTTGATCATTTCTGCTGGTGTTTTTATTACCTATCTTTTCGTATATTGCTTTAAAAACTCCTGCTTCATAAGCTCCCAATGAAGCTCCTCCCTGCATAACAAGAGCTCGTTGTTGAATATTAGAATACTGATTTATATCGAACATTCTAGTTATTTTATAGAGAAATATACTCTTAAAAAAGTAATTTGGTAAATAGACAAATAGAATAAAAAAAAGTAATAGCTATGATTAAGAAAGGGTTTGATTTTAGAGTAATAATTTTTTATTTATTACCAAATTTCGGTTTAGCCAGATGAGGTGAATATTATTATTAGATAAAAATTAGTTTTTGATTCAACTAATATTAAAATACATTATTTTA
>JAICEO010000230.1 GCA_025924135.1 Nitrososphaeraceae archaeon
CCAGAGTTATTATGGGATTGCTTGCAGTTGTTGATACATTTCTTATCTATAAAATAGCTGAGTATAGATATAGTCGCAATATTGCTTTTGTTGCAGCAATACTGTTTGCAGTAATGCCTTTGAGTTTGCTTACGAGAGGTATTTTCTTAGACTCTATTTTATTACCTTTTTTTCTATCTTCAATCTTATTTGCAATTTATTCAAAGGAAACAAAAACAATTGAATTTAATCAAAGACATAGAAAGAATTTATTTGTTTTATTATCAGGTATTTTTTTAGGATTGGCTATTTTCACAAAGCTTCCTGTATTTTTAATGATTCCAGTTGTTGCATATCTTGTTTATACTAATAGTAATAATAATAAATACAAAAACATCAAGGTTCTAGGATTATGGTTTATTCCTGTTATTTTGATACCCATGATCTGGCCTGCATATGCTACATTAACCGGTCACTTTGATGAATGGATACATGGTGTTTTATTTCAAGCTTCAAGGGAAAGTGGAAAAGACCTACGTAATTCGATTAATATCATTTTCCAAATAGATGCTGTTTTATTGCTGCTTGCTTTTGTAGCATTTATTTATTCAGAATTAAGAAATAGTTATTTCATTTTCCTATGGGTTGTTCCATATCTGATCTTTTTATCTACTTTAGGATGGGTAGTTCATTTTCATTGGATTTTACTTATACCAGCATTTTGTATAACTATAGGAGTACTTATTGAAGGGATCTGTAAAAGAATTAAAAGCAAGAGAGTTTCCCAGGTTTCTCGTATAGTGATAATATCCATAATCGGAATTTTTGGTTTGACGAGCACATATACCTTGATTACATCTAATCTTAATTCATCATATTTTGAACTATATTCTTATATATCTCAAGATTTACAATCTAATTCAAAAGCAAATACGGATGATGGTAATAATAATAATGATGGAATAACCGTGATAGGATCTCATCGTGTTAAGGCTATATTGTGGATACCTGCTTATGTTTTTAATAATAATAATATCTTTTTCAGAGATACTGATATTGGATTACAAGCTACTATACCACCTATAGAAACAAAAAAGGTACTTCTAATAGTAGATAACAATTTGAGAGATCGGTTGGTCCCTTTTGAGAATATTGGAAATCAAAAAGATAAACAAATTAGCTCAATTTATCATAATGCTCAAACAAGTGCAACTTTTATTAATAAGGAATATAAGAGATATTCATACATGACTATGAAAGATAACTATGGCTTAGGAAGTTTCGTCGAAGTAAGATCTAATTTTAATTGACTTAATTTTATACAATTAAATATTGCTAATATTTTAGTGTTCTAGAAAAAATAAAGACAAACAATTTCAAATTTACTATAAGTTTTTTATGGTTAATTGGTATTCTATGTGAAAAGTGTTTCCACGATAGGCATTTACTCGAAATGGTATCATTCCGAATAAACATCAATCAAATAAAAACTTACTTATCCTTTTGAAATATAATACCTTTTCAGTATCTGTATTATGTTTATTTGCTACCCATATCACATACACATTACCACCTTCTGTTGCGGCTAGTTGTGGATAAGCAGAATGAGTATTATTGCTTATTTTTATTGTTTCTCCAAAAATTGCATTATTGCCTAGTATTTCTTTAAAGTTGGTCTGGTTATTTGACCATACTACATACACATTACCACCTTCCGTTGCGGCTAGTTGTGGTGATAGTGATGACTCGCTAAGTCCTCTGCTTAACTTTTTACTTTTAAAAGTTTTACCAGCATCTTTACTCCACTTAAACGTTATGTCAGTATCTCCTCCAAACGTACTGTTGTTTTTTTTATCAACCCATACTACATACACATTACCACCTTCCGTTGCGGCTAGTTGTGGTGATAGTGATGACGCGCTAAGTCCTCTGCTTAACTTTTTACTTTTAAAAGTTTTACCAGCATCTTTACTCCACTTAAACGCTATGTCAGTATCTCCTCCAAACGTACTGTTGTTTCTTTTATCAACCCATACCGCATACACATTACCACCTTCCGTTGCGGCTAGTTGTGGTGAGGATGTCAGATTAACATTCTTGCTAAGGATAATTGGAGTGTTAAATTTACTTCCATTATCA
>JAICEO010000231.1 GCA_025924135.1 Nitrososphaeraceae archaeon
ATATCATTTTAAGATTTGGAATGTATTATAATACATACATTAGCATTTTACAAATATATAATAACTTTTAGGTATTGTAGAATAATAGAAACGTTTAAGCTTTTTTGTTTTGTTATAATACTCTATTATCTCCTTCCGAATCTTTAGTCGTTCCAGTAGATTCAGTATTAGTTACCCTCGTATCTGAATTAGTAGTTTCAATAGATGTACTACCAAATTTCTTTATTATATCTCCTTTTAAAATATTAAATTCGTCTTGTGTTAAAATCCCATTTTTTTTCATTTCAGCTAATTTTCCTAGTCTTGATAAATACTCATTGTTGTTGTTTCTTTTGTTTTCTATTATTGGATTATTTGTTTTATGTAGAGACATAGGTGACTGATTTGCTACCTTCTCCTCTCTTATTTCTTGGGATTCTAGAGTTGAATTCATATTAATATTGGGATCTTTTATTTCTCTAACTTTTTTCTTATCCTTTTTTCCAGTAATAATGCCTATTATTACTAATACTAATCCAATTAAAACAAATATGCCACCAACTATCATACCGACCAATGAAATTGAATTTACTAATATCATATTTTGACAGTATTGATAATTTTCTTGATCAAGTCCTTGTCCAAGTCCTCCCGTTAATGAATTGCATCTCTCTAGGTCATAATATGTTGCTGTATTAGCCCAATGAGAAGGGCCAAAAAAGATGATTCCCAAAACAATTAAAACAATACCACTTATTATCTTTCCTGCTGCCACTATAATTGTCTTTGAAACTTATTTAATTTTATATAAATTGATTGCTCTTGTACCAATAATTTATTTCATCTTAAATTACAATTTTAAATTACAATTAAAACAAAAATAAATCTAACCCTTAATGATACCACTTCATTGATTTCGTAATGGAAATGGTTCTAATCTATATTATTGAGATATTGCAGGTTTTTTATTCTTTGCAATCTTTTTTATTTTTTAGGGTTCGAAGGATATATATGAAGTTAATTTAGTTATAATTTTTAGCATCTCTTAAATATTTCCTTTTTAACAAAATTATGAAGATAAAAATCGTGCAATATTACTATAATAAATCTTAATTCATAATACTTTATATTCTTTCTAATTCCAGAAATTAAGACCGTAATTTGTTATCTTATTAATAACTAATTTCTACTTCTCATAACTTACAATATTTTATTCTCGATAATATCTTAAAGCTTGACTATTTTTGATAGTTTTATGCCTGGTAAATCACTGTTCAGTTTTTTCTTGAATGTTATCGTTTATTTTTTATAGATTTTGATTATTCTTTCAATTCATTATTATCATCATTTGTGTTATGTTTTATCAATTAATTTCCACTTCATATCTATTTTGAATTAATTACATAATATCGTAAATTTGAAACTGACGATTATATAAGATATTATATACATAAATTTAATAAGACTTTGATGAAAAAAAGTTATCTTAAAGTTATTGTAGTAGCAACAATAACAATAGTAGTAACATCAATTCTTCTTCCAACTAATGTCTTGGCAGAGAATGGAGTCATCCAAATACAAATACGCGGTGCAGGAGTAGGAGATAATTTGAAAATATCAGCTTATACCGAGCGGGACTCTTGGGAGTGGCGAGACTCTTTCACTATAGGTGACAACTTAGTTAAACAAGTGAATGGAGTTTCTATTGGAGATATAATTAATGTATGCGTAATAAACTTTAAAGATGGAAGAGAAGATTGTGATTCTGGTACTTTTAACAACAATGGTAGTGTAGAGATAAATATAGATGTAGGGTAATGATCTTATTTTATTTACTATAACATTATACTCTTATTTTAGTATCACAATAGTATTACTCTCTAAGAAATAAATCTAATTTATAAATACGACATCAGCCATGGGAAGCTCCTCGTTCATCAATCTTTACTTCTACTGTTCCATCATACTTTGGCTTGACTGCTAATTGTGCTGGTGTATATATCAAATGTTCTTTAGTAAATGATGATAATTCAAAATCATTAGTCATATACAATGCATAGAAGGGACATGCATCAACACACAGTCCACAAAATACACATTTTCCATAA
>JAICEO010000232.1 GCA_025924135.1 Nitrososphaeraceae archaeon
GGAATCATAACAAAGACAGATATAGTTGACTATTATTCCAAATTTTATAAACGATTAAACAAAGTCAGAGATTATATGACTATTTCTGTATTTTCAATCTCACCAGATGAATTAGTTATTGAAGCAATGAGACTTTTACTTGAGAACAAAGTTGCAAGAATCGTGGTAATAAAAAATGATAAAGCTATTGGAATAATTACTGGAAGGGACTTGCTACCTATAACTAGCCTAGTGAGTTCTGGCTTTGAAAAATATGATAAGAAAAATCAATTCGGTCCAAACATGGCTATGATTAGTCTCAAGGGCATACTTTTTGTAGGTGATATCATGAGAAGTTCTTTGATTACTATTTTGAGTACTGAAGATCTCGCAGTTGCAGGCAAGATAATGATTAGAAATAGAATAAGTGGACTTCCAGTCGTAGATAAGAATGATAAACTAAAGGGAATAGTAACAAAAACTGATATCCTTAGGGCTTTTCCAAGATATTATAAGTAATGTTCTTAATTGAACCAATCCTACCTTCTAGGTTATTTTATTGTAAAATCAAATCATCTTATACATTCTTAATATTAAGTAAATACAAATAACCCAAAGTAGATCCCAATTACATACTCTATTAAGCCCTCAGAACCCTTTTTCGACCAATGCTATATAATTTTTAGCCTTTAACTTGATTTAAGAAATTTTGAATAGGTTTATTAGCCTACTATATCTTTTTGACTAATAACTTTGGTTGGTTTTATTTTTATCAATAGTTCTCTTTCTGAACTTGTCATATTCTTCTGTTTTATCATTATCTCTAGTTCTTTCTTGCTGCTATTATTTTAGCCCATTGGAAAATTTCTGTTGACTCATCACTAACTATTTCTGCAATATCATCATAGTAACAAAAATGAGAAAAGATGAACTCGGTCTTCTACAAATAAACGGACTCGATTGTCACATTGAATATTTTTGCCTTTACTGATTTGTCACCATAGTTAACAAAATATTATCTTCATCATCTAAGATAAACCATATTGGAACTATATGCGGACTTTTATTCTTATTGATGGTTCATAATTTATATGTAAAAGTTCCTTGCAAAAGAAGCTTCTGATTTCATTTTTAGTCATTTGTTGCATTAAATTATTAATTAGATAATGATCAGTGTATTCTACAATTATTTTTTCATTTCATCAAGTGATAACTTGGACATTCGGTCCAATACATATTCACTTATTTTTAAACCCTGTTCATAGGTTATAGTTTTTCCTGTGTAAAGATATGAGGAGACGAGAAATTTTTCTAGTACAGTACACCAGACGGCTCCTAAAACAAAATCTCGCATATTATTGACTCCTGTACGTTCTTTGATTTTTTCGTGTTGTACCTTGGAGTAATTTTCTATTATTGGTAGACATGAAGTAACATTTTGTATTAACTTGTCTAATAATATTCTGGTAAATTCATCATCCTCTAATACCATAATAAAACCTTTATCTGTTTAACATATTAATGGTATCGTATAATCATACTATAAGATAGATATCATTTTCAAAATTAAAAATACCTAATTTTAATTTATTTTCTCGTGGGTTTCGATTGGAGCAGTTCCATACTTGTATGTAATCTGCAATTTATCGCCTATATTATAGTTACAGTTTGAAATTCCTCTAGGATGATCTTTACTGTTAACAACACATTCCCCATCACTTTTACTGATTATTGTGACTTGTTCGGTAATCGTTTCAGGGAATAGATTTTGTATCGGAAAAATAAATAAAGCAAAGACTATAAAAATTCCTACTATACTAATTCCAAATATCAACGCTAGTTGTCTGTTTGAGATACCTTGGTTTTCCCCAGCATCCATCTCATATCCATAACTCATAATAGTATTTAATTTAATTATCCTATAAAGTATATTATACATTAATAGATAGTGCCTAACAAAATTAGTACTACAGTTAATAAATACCAAAAGAAGAAGAATAAGAAGAAGATTAACTAAAATAAAAGGATTATTGATAAAGTAATTTCATATCATGGTTATAGTATAAAAGTAATTTATATAACTAAATATTAAATTAATTA
>JAICEO010000233.1 GCA_025924135.1 Nitrososphaeraceae archaeon
ATGCACGTACAAGATAATAGATATTCTGAGTATATAGCAAATCAGATTAAAAAAGGAACAACTACTTGTGCTCTTTCATGTTCAGATGGCGTTGTATTAGCTGCTGATACTCGTGCTAGTGCGGGTATGTTTATAGCTGATAGACGTGTAATGAAAATTCAAAAAGTTGATAACCATTTAGGAATGACTATTGCAGGAGGAGTAGCTGATGCTCAGAATCTTGTGGATACAATGCGATATAATGCAAACCTATATAGAATATCTAACAAAAGGATTATTCCAGTTCAATCAGCTGCCAGACTGTGTTCAAATATTTTGTTTAATCAAAGATATTTTCCATATTACGTTCAGATTATCATGGCAGGATACGAAGGTAAGGGTGCTGGTCAGATTTATAATATTGACTTGTTTGGATCATTAACTGAAGAAAAATTTATTTCTACAGGTAGCGGGTCTCCTGTAGCTTATGGTTACTTAGAAAGTGAATTTAAAGAAAATATGACTGTAGATGAAGCATATAGAGTAGCTTTGCAGGCGATAGCCGCAGCAATTAGAAGAAATGCGGGTACAGGAGATGGAATAAATGTTGTTATAATAGATAAAAACGGCTATAGAGAATTATCGAAAGAAGTAAAAGATACTGTTAAAGTAGTATTCTAAAAATAATTTATTTTTTATTATTCATTTTAAAATTTAAAAATTCATTATAAATAGAAAGTGCATCCTTCTCGTCTTTTGCTCCCACTATAGTTGCTGTGCCACTAGTCATAAAACTTATTGATAGTTGTTGTGATGGATTACTATTATTAGTAGTCGTTACAGTTATTCCCAAAGACCCTCTAGATTTTATATTGTATCCTAATGATTCTGCATTGTTTATTACTTTCTTTAAATTAAATATAGAAGTTATTTTTGAAGGTGTCACAGTATAAGTCCTTTTGCCTCTATCTCTACCACATAGTTCTTCAATAATAAGTTCTTTTTCTTGCGGTATTTCTTTTATTATTTTTTCTTTTCCACATGCTGAGCATTCATCATGCCTTAACATTTTAATGCGTTCAAATGATAGCTCATTTAAATCAATGTACAATAAAGTATTTACCAATGAAGGTTTTTGTCCCAACAATATTTTTATCGCTTCAGATACTTGGATACCACCAACCAAATACAAAATAGAAGGATGAACACCTTCTGTACTACATGTTGGCATATCATCCTCAGATAACGCAGGAAATATACAACGAAGACATGCAGATTGATTTGGAAGAATAGTGCATACTGAACCAAGCATTCCTAATGCACCAGCATAAATGAGTGGAATATGTTGTTTAATACAGGCATCGTTTAAAGCATATCTTGCATCAATACTATCAAGTGCATCTATAACAACATCAAATCCTTTCACTATATTTTCTGCATTATAAGTAGTAATTGAAATAGGAAGCGCTTCAATTTCTACATCCGTATTCCTTCTTTTCAAATGTTCTATTGCTGCTTCAACTTTAACTTTTCCAATATCTTGTTCAGTATACAAATGTTGTCTATGTAAATTAGATATTTCAACTACATCTCTATCTACAATCCGGATCTTTCCAATACCCATAGCAGTTAATTGAGTTACAACTGGATTTCCAATTCCACCGACTCCAACAACGCAAACTTTGGAGTTTCTAAGTTTTTCCATTCCAATAAATCCTATTTCTTCTAACATTATTTGTCTAGAATAACGTTGGAGATCTTGACTACTAAGTTCTATATGTTCAATTTTAGTTTCATTTGCCCCTCCAGCTACTGCAGGAAGTATATAAATTGAATCACCATCTTTAAGTGATGTTGTCATTCCATCTTTGTTAAAGCGCATATTTTTTCCATTTATATAAATATTTATAAGAGCTCTAGGTTTGCCGTTAAGATCTAATACTCTACGTTTAAAATCATCGCCTAAATTATCAGATGCCTTATTAAAGGCATCATGTAAATCTTGTACGTCTAATAATATTTTTTTTTCTCCAGAACCTTTATTTAAAACAGATGGAATTATAAATTCAATTTTTGCCATTTATATCTTCAC
>JAICEO010000234.1 GCA_025924135.1 Nitrososphaeraceae archaeon
ATAAGATAAATGCATAAGTATTTAATAGATATTATACATAATTCAACAAAAATTGAAAACATCTATACAAGTAAATCAATTGGATTTACTCGATAGAAATATTTTAAATGAAATTCAGTGGTGTTTTCCTCTTAAAGAAAGACCATTTTTAGAAATAGCTACTCATCATGATATATCAGAAAATGAGGTTATGAAAAGAATACATAACCTCAAACAGATGGGATTGATTAGGCAAATTAATGCAATCTTTGATACTAGAAGACTAGGATACAAGAGTGCACTAATAGCTTTTGCAGTAAAACCTGAAAAATTAGATTATGTCGCACAGGAAATAAACAAATATTCTGGCGTTAGTCATAATTATGAAAGGAATCATGAATTTAATATATGGTTCACTTTAGCAGTACCTCCAGAAAAAGACATGAAAGAAATTTTGGATAAAATGTCTTCACTTGATGGAGTAATAAAATATAGGCTTTTGCCAACATTGAAAATGTATAAAATAGGTGTTAAACTTGACATGGTAAATAATGATTCCTCAAATCCTAAACCCACTGAGACGATCAAAGAACTTAATCCCGAAAAAAGCAAATTGACTGACCAAGATAAAGAGTTTATAAGAGAACTACAAAAAGATATAGAAATAATTCCTGAACCTTTCAAGAAAAGCGCAGAGAAACTTGGACTAACACAGGAAGAATTATTTAAAAAATCAAAGGAGTTTGAAGAAGATGGGATAATGAGGCGTTTTGCTGCTATCTTGAGACATAGGGATGCAGGATTTACCGCAAATGGTATGATAGTCTGGAAGGTACCAGAAGAAGTGATAAATAAAGTAGGATACAAGTTGGCAGAATTTCCCCAAGTAAGTCATTGTTATAGAAGACCAACTTATCCAGATTGGAAATTTAATGTATTTAGTATGATACATGCAAGAAGTATAGAAGCTGCTGAAAAAATTGCCAAAGAAATTTCAGATATAATTAAAATCTATGACTATAAGATTCTATTCAGTTCACGAGAATTTAAGAAAGAAAGAGTAAAATATTTTGAGGAAGAGTAATTAATTTGATAATTTTGAATAATCATTTAAGAAAATAAAATATATATCAAATAATTAAAAGATAATTGTGTTATCTTCTGAAGTCCAATCATCAAAAATAGAATCCATCAAGTCTTGGGATATAGCCGATATAGCAATTATGGGTCAACTTGCCTATTCATTTAGGGATGAGTTTCTAAAATATGCTAAAGTTGATTCCTTTACTTCTCCTGATCCTTTTAAAAATGAAGATGGCAATATTTATTTAATAATAGTAGATAGAGAAAATATAGATAGAATAATTTCAATGATCATCATACGTAATGATTTCTATAATTCAAGAATACCACTCGAAAAGATAATGAATGATAGACTAAAAATAATACAAGTCTCTAAAGAGAAAGCATTGTTACTGAAAAATGAAATGATGCCAAAAGATACAAACAATTTTTATCAGTTTAGAAATGAAGACGGTAGGGTTATTGGATATATTATGTTCGCATTTCAGATATGTGGACAGAATTATTAAATTTTTCAAACTCATAATACTGGTTCTTTTTTTATTTTTAAGTTTTTATCTTCTAAAATTTCAATTCCCATCACTTGAAAAATTAATTTAGCATTTTCTTTTTCTCTAGTTAGAATTTTTTCAGCTATTTTCAATCTATAGGATGGAGTCCATTGCTGTCCAATCTTATATTTTCCTTTCATATTATTGGGGATTAGTTTTATTACGGTTACTTCTTGTACTGAATACATTTTTGAGTTAAGTTTTTCATAATTACCTTCAGGTTGATATTTTTCCATTAATGAATTTAATGCTAGTGTTTTCTCTTCCTTATCTTCAATTATATGTGATTGTCCTTTTATAACTACGCTTTTATATAATGTATCAGCTTGTGACGCATCAGAAGGATGGAAATAATAGGATGGCAAAAAAGCCAAATGTTGATCTACTTCAAATCCTGTATTTGAATTCCTTTTGATATTATCTATTTTCTCACCAAATC
>JAICEO010000235.1 GCA_025924135.1 Nitrososphaeraceae archaeon
GAAGTGACTCGGATTTCATGTTATGGATGATTGCAGATTCTGTTGAGAAAATGCAGATATTAACATCAAAGATTTATTATACTGTACTAGGAAAATATGTTGAACCTTCTCAAATCTATCTATCAAGTTCAAGAAAATCAATTTATTCTAATCAAATAAAGGCTGGTTTTATGACTTATCAAAGCCCGCTTAAATATAACATAGTGTATCCATTTATAAAATCAAGAGAATGGTATCTTCTCCCTTTTGAAAAAAGGAAAAAAATGATGGAAGAACATATAGAGGTTGGAAGAAAATTTCCAAATATTAGACTAAATACATCGTATTCCTTTGGAATTCATGATCAGGATTTCATGTTAGCTTTTGAAACAGATGATCTGAATGATTTTCAAAACTTAATTATAAAGTTACGTGAAACTAAGGTTAGTAGGTATGTTGTCAAGGATACTCCTATGATTGTCTGTCTTCATAAAAATATTGGGCAAGTTATAAAAAGTTTAGGATGAATGAATATATATATGATGATTGCACTTAAAGAATGGTCTATTGTTTGTAAAGCTCTAGAAGAAGGAAAACAGATGTTATTGCTTCGTAAGGGTGGCATTATGGAATATAGAAAAGGATTTGAGGTTAAACATAATGAATTTTTACTTTATCCTACATTTGAACATCAGTCTGTTGAATCAATTAAAGATGATTATAAAGAAAAACTAAATGAAATAATAGAAGAACAAAATAAATACAATAAAAGCAGCAGCAGCAACAACAACAACAACAACAACAGAAAAAAAATAGATATAGATAATAAGAATTTTAACACTGAAAATAATAATATTATAAAACTACTTGCAAAAGTAGAAGATGTTATAGAGGTTTCAGATAAACTAATACTTTCAGAGTTAAGAGATTATCATATATGGAGTGATGAATATGTTACTATGCGAATGAATTACAATCCAAGTAAACCAATGAACGTTTTATTATTAAGAATTTATAAATTAAGAAAACCATTAATTGTTGATATTAATGATAAATGGGCTGGATGCAAATCATGGATAAATATCGAAACAGATAGAGAGTTTCAGAGTTCTGACAAATTAAAGACGCAGAAGATAAATTATAATACATATGAATCAATAAATACTAACAAAGTAGAGACATTAAACGAAAAAACTCTAATAGACCCTGTAATAAATGATGATATATTTTATGAATCTGTTAATAACATTAGGAAGGTAATTGGAAATGAAATATAGGAAATTAGGTAGAAGTGGAATAAAAGTAAGTGAGATTGGATTTGGTGCTTGGGTTTTAGGATTAGACTGGTGGGGAAAAAAGATAGATGATGACGAAGCAATAAAGATGTTAAAAAAGGCATATGATTTAGGAATTAACTTCTTTGAAATTGCTGATATGTATGGAAAAGGTAAAAGCGAAAAATTAATTGGTCAAGTCTTTAAAGAGATGAGAAATGAAATAGTTTATTCTACAAAATGGGGATATGATATGTATGACTATGAGCAAATAGGACATAATGAAATTCCTCAAAAGCATAATACTACATTTTTGCGCTTTGCATTGGAAAAAAGTATGGAAAGATTACAAACAGACTACATAGATGTTTATAGCTTACATAATCCAAAAATGGATGCAATTAAAAATAATGATTTATTTTATGCATTGGATGGACTTGTTAAGGAAGGGATTATTAAGAGCCACGGAATAGCACTAGGTCCAGCTATAGGATGGAAAGAAGAAGGTATATACGCAATAAAAAATAGAAATATAACATGTCTACAAACAGTTTATAATATTTTAGAGCAAGACCCAGGACGTTCTTTTTTGAATACTCTAATTGAAAATTCATCTCATTCTATAGATAATGAAAATGTATATGATGTAGGTATAATGGTCAGGGTTCCTGATGCTTCAGGATTACTAACAGGCAAAGTAACAGAAAAAACAATTTTGAATCAAAATGATCATAGAAGTTATAGAAAGAAAGAATGGATAATGGAAGCATTAAAGAAAATAGAGA
>JAICEO010000236.1 GCA_025924135.1 Nitrososphaeraceae archaeon
AATAATGTATAAGGCTTTTCTTTCTTATAGTCAATTAAAAGATTATCTTTCAATATTATTAGAACGTGAATTAATAGAATATTCCGATAAAGATCAAATTTTTAGGATAACCGACAAAGGAAGAAGATATTTGTATCTTTATTCTAAAGTTATGGAACTAATTACTCCGAGTGATCGAGATTTAGAAAATCAAATTAAATAAATAAATAAAACTTTATAATATAAGAAAATAACAATTATGTCTATTATTCTCATATTTGTTACATTGTATAATTTGCAGAATTAGGTCATATAATAGTAAATTACTATAAATAATATATACTAATAATTTAGAAATAAAAATAAGATTAATATAATTGAACTTAGGTAAACAATAAATAAATAAACAACAATCAATTAACAAAAATATTTTTTAATTTTGCTTATTTGCGGAGATGATGAGTTATTGTCTATTAATTTCCATTTGTTTGCTTCATTAACAGCTTCTCTTTCACAGTCTGAAATCTTGTTAAATGAATTATAAACCAAAGATGACATAAGAGATTCATTAAAATTTGCATGTCCTAACCCGAGAGCATGACCAAACTCATGTTTTGCTATATATTCAATCACATTTTTGTTCAATTGTTTTCCAAAAGCCTTCTCAGCAAGCAATATCTTGACGTTAAAAATAAAGCCATCTGAATCAAAATTAGTCATGGTCTGTCCTGCAACTTTTCCATTATCATTCCTAAATGAAATCTTAATATCTACTTGTTGTTTACTATCTGTCTCTCTAAATTCAATTCCTTGTATGTTTTCTTTCCAATAACTTATTGCAGATGTTACTAATTCCTTTGTTTCAGGTTTTGCATTATTTATTTCGTATGTAAGTATTCCATCTGCAAGTTTATTTCCCCATGTACAGCAAATTTCTATATGTTTTTTTTTATTATCAGTTTGTTGAATAGTAGAATAAATATAATCAAAATTAAATTGAATTAAACCAATAATCAAGAAAAATACAAATAGAAAAGAGAAATATTTTATAAATTCCTTCAATAAATGAACTATAAATTAACTCATATATTTTTTCTTTGTTACTAATTATCTCTGTTTGTTTGTATATTTATTTTCATAAATAAAGACGGAAAGAGTATTATAGGTTACTATTATAATAGGGTATGATATTTGATGTCGTCAGCTGAAGTTTATTCAACTACATATCTAAAATATAAAAGTTTGGAAGACATGCTTAAGGTGATTTTATTTGCTTCTCAGTCACCAATTGGAATGGTGCCAATGCTTTATCACATCAATTTTAAGGATAAAGAAGTATTATTTATAGAAACAGGTGCCGTCAATACAGTTATTCACTATATGGTTTTGACTGAAAAGCCTGCAAAAAAATTTATTGAATTAAAACAGCTGACTGGAAAATTCGAGTTTGTAAATGGAATAGGTAATGATACACAGGCTATTTATATTCCAATTTTAGAATTGGAACAATCATCATTTAATTTTCCAGTTTAATTAATAATAATTATTTAATTTTTTTACTTTTTTTTTGTTATTATATAGATAGCAGTTGTGATCTCATATTTAAGTTTCAATTTCTTACTTAATGTTTAAAAGCAAATGTTGTATTATAATAATATGGAATTAAAACTTTTGTATAGTATTTACGTTGGAATAAAAGTATCAATCTATAAATTGATAAAAGGACGACGAAAAAAAAAAGCTTTCCAAAAGAATTGAATAACAATTAAATTTCTATATTATAATTATTTTTTTCATTCATATTTAATTGATTCTAACTTGCATATAATATAATATTTGTACTATATCATTTTATAACATCACGATAACATATTTTTATGATATTAGATATTTTAATTGAATCATCTAAGAATGTTTATAGCGAAATTAAGGATTTATTAGGAACAAGTGAAGGCGCTAGTAAAATAAGTCTTGGTGCTGGAGGAGATATTTCTAGAAAAATTGATATTGTCGCAGAAACGGCAGTGCTAAATACAATTAAATCTAATAATATTTC
>JAICEO010000237.1 GCA_025924135.1 Nitrososphaeraceae archaeon
GCATAATAAATCAGAGAATTGGTATAGTGTCTACTACTAAAAAAAGAATAATGATAATAGATGATGACGTAGATATTACCAATTTATTTTCAATATTTTTAGAACACAATGGCTATAGTGTAGAGGCATATACCAATCCTGTAGAAGCATTCAATAACTTTAGAAAAAATAGTCACGATTTAATAATTCTTGACTTGAAAATGCCAAAGATAGATGGAATGACATTATATCACAAAATTAAAGAGATAGATGATAAAGTAATAATTTGTTTTACTACTGCTGATATTATCTACATTAAACAATTACAAAGAGGTATTATTAATATTGAAAAAATTGTTTTATACAAGCCAGTATTATTGAAAGACTTGAAAAATAAGATTGACTCACTTTTGTTATCATCTCATCAAGAAGTAACTAATAGCAATAAAACAACTACGATGATGATTCTTTGACATAAAGCATTAATAGTAGACTATGGCAATTAAATTGTCTTCAAATATTATATATTGATGTATCATGAATTTTTATTATTATGTCAACAAAAGATGATAAAATTAATGAAACAAACACAAACAGAACTAAATTCAACACATACAACACCAATACTAGGACCAATTTTAATGAGAGAACAAGAGATAGAGACTACAATAACACCTTAAATCAACAACAAGATGCAATAAACAAGACACTAGACAACACATTAAATAATATAAAAAGAACAACTGATGAAGCTACACGAGAGATTCCACGATATACACAACGTATTACTGAATATCAAGAAAAAACTATTCAAACTGTAAAAGATATTGCTTCTGACTTTATTGAAGCACAAAAAGAAGCAATAGGTTCTTTTCACTCACAAGTAGATAACAATAGAGGAAACTTCTATGCATTTTGGGACTTGTATAATCCACAAAGAATTGCTGAAAATAATGCAGTAATGGTAAATAACTTTACAAGTTACCTGTTAAATGCTAGCAATCTAATAAATAATGCTTTAGCCTCTAATATGAGAGTTTATAACATAGCACTTGAACAAACACGTGATAATCTAAAGGCTTTCGCAAAAACAAACACCAATTACTTAAATGCAGTTAATAGACAAAATTCAGACGTAAATACTCGCAGCAGCAGCAACAGTAGTAACGAAAGACCAACTAGGTACTCACCTTAACCTAGTATACAATTTGAAATTTTGAATTATTGTACCTAAATCAATCTTTATTTTTTTTATTTTATTTAAGAGGTGAAAGGTCAATCTTAGATTCATGTTATATTTTATATATCTTAGATAGTTGAGTTTCCAACACTAAAAGCTAAATACATGGTAGTAGTATTTCTACATTGAACTCTTATTTTAGAACCGCTATTGGTATTACTCCCATTTGTCTATAATACCTAAATAATCCTCATGATATTGTTATAATTATAAATATATTACCTTAAATTATACAAATAAATCAATATATTATAGATAATGGAATATGACTATACACTAGTCATTAATACATAACGTTATATACCTTAGTAAGTATATATATATACATGGCAGCAAGAAAACAAGATAAAAAAGAAGAAAATTCAAATGAAACTCATTCAATAACAGAACAACAATTTCAACAAGAACAACAACAAGCCGTTAATAAAGTATTAGATGAAACTAGAGATAATATCAAGAAAACAACTAATGAAGCAAGAAAAGAAATTCCACATTATACCCAAATCGTTAACGATTATCAGGAAAATACCATTCAAGCTATTAGAGAAATTACAGATAATTATGTAGAATCACAAAAAGATATTCTAATGAATTCATTTCAAATGTGGTCTAATTGGACTGTATCTCCTAGACAAATGGCTGAAAACTATGGAAAAATAGTCAGTAGCTTTGCAGATAATGCCGTAGCAGCAACTAGAGTAGTAAATAATACTGTATTTGCAAATTTAGATTCTCTCAATACATCTGTGCAACATACAAAAGAGAATGTAAAAGAGCTATCAAAAATAGGAGCTAA
>JAICEO010000238.1 GCA_025924135.1 Nitrososphaeraceae archaeon
TATTCCTTTACATCCTAAATATTCTTTCTATTGGGAATCAATATCAGTGGATGAAATTATTTTATTAAGAAATGAATTCTTAAAAAAATCAGACATGGACAAGAATGTTGATTTAATTTCTAATATTACAAAAGCCACGACTAATAAGTATTATTATTTTGAATCATTTTCAATCGAATATAATGAAACATTAAAAGATATACTAGAACGTTTAGGTATAACACATTCAATAAAAAATGATGATAATAATAATCCATTAATAATAGAATTGTCAGAATTAAATCAAATAAACTCTTTGTTTATTTTACTTTGTAATACTAATAATGAATCATCAAATAAAATTTCTTCAATTGATTATATAATGAGAATATCTGGCCTTTTACTAAAACCAAAATTTTCTTCATCAATAGCTGTACGTGTTGGACGGCCAGAAAAAGCAGCCGAAAGAAAAATGAAGCCGCCAGTTCATGTCTTATTTCCAGTAGGAAGTAAAGGAGGTTCTACACGAGATTTAATTAAAGCATCAAAAGAAGAAATTCTTTATACAGAAATAGCTAATAGATATTGTAAAACTTGTAATCTACTATCCGTTGGTACTAAATGTAGAAACTGTTTATCTGAGACACCCTTGAATAATATTTGTGGAATCTGTAGAGAACTAATTAATTCAGAAAATAATAGTAAAAAAGAAGTAACTATTAGATGTACTAAATGCCGAAGGGAAGGAAAAACATATTCTCCAACTAAGTATCCTCTTAAAAAAATGTTAAAAGAAGCAGAAAAAACTCTAGAAATACAGTTTAAAGAACCATTAAAAGGTGTAAAGATTTTGATGGGAAAAAATAAATCTGCTGAACCATTAGAAAAAGGAATTTTAAGGCAAAATTATGACTTATATGCTTTCAAAGATGGAACAATACGTTATGATGCAACTAACGGACCATTAACTCATTTTAAACCTAAGTGGATCATGACTAATATAGATAAATTAAGGAATCTTGGTTATTCTAAAGATTTTTATGGAAAAGATTTATCTAGTGATGATCAGTTATTAGAAATTTTCATTCAAGATGTGATATTACCTATAGATACTGCAAATCATTTACTTCGACTATCAAGATATACAGACAAAGAACTATTAAAATTATATAAGCTTGAACCATTTTATAATGCCTCATCTATAGATGATTTAATAGGTCATATAATAGTAGGACTTGCTCCTCATACATCCGTGGGAATCATTGGAAGGATTATAGGATATACTAATTCACAAGTCTGTTTAGCATCTCCAATGTGGCATTCTGCTAAACGTAGGGATTGTGATGGTGATGCAGATTCTATTATGTTACTAATGGATGTATTCTTAAATTTTTCTAAAGAATTTCTTCCAGATAAAATTGGAGGGTTGATGGATGCACCTTTATTGATCCAACCTATTGTTTTACCTCACGAGGTACAAAGACAGGCTCTCAATATTGATGTTACTTCAAATTATCCATTACAATTATATGAAAAATCCCTAGAGTATACAAAAGCAGAAAATCTTTCAAACAAGGTTGATATTATTAAAGATAGAATTGGTTCTGAATTACAATTTTACAATTATTATTTTACTCATCATACTAACTTATTAACTACTGAAGAAAAACGTAGTGCATATTCTAGACTAACAACTATGAATGAAAAATTAGATATGCAGATTTCAACAGCCAAATTGATTAATGCAGTTATTCCAGATGAAGTCGCATCCATGGTTCTTACTACTCACATCATACCTGATATTATGGGAAATATGCGTTCCTATTCATCACAAGCATTTAGATGTACTAAATGTGGAGAAAAGTATCGTAGAATACCGCTAGCAGGTAAATGTCTTGGATGTGGTAATAATTTGATTCAAACGGTCACAAGAAATTCCGTTGAGAAATATGTATATATTGCATTAGATATACGTAATAAATTCAAAATGAATGATTATCTTTCAAGTAGAATTGAATCACTAGTTATGGAATTAA
>JAICEO010000239.1 GCA_025924135.1 Nitrososphaeraceae archaeon
GATTATCAGAATACATCAAAAATGTCGGAACTAAAAAAGTTAAAAGATTCAAAAATATACAATATTGGTCCAAACCTGTATGTGGATTTGGAGATCTAAATGCTAATTTGATCATAATCGGTCTAGCTCCTGCTGCACATGGAGGAAATAGAACAGGAAGAATGTTTACGGGAGATAGTTCTGGAAATTGGCTTGTGAAGGCTTTATATGAATATAATTTTTGTAATCAACCTTTTAGTAATGATACAAATGATGGATTAGTATTAAATAATGTTTATATAACCTCTATAGTAAAATGTGCTCCACCAAAAAATAAACCGTTATTAGTAGAAATTAGTAATTGTAATGAATATCTAACTATGGAATTAAAACTATTTGATAAAACTAGTAAAGTATTTTTAACTTTAGGAAAATTAGCTTTTGATGAATTTTGTAAAATTCATAAAATAAAAGGAGTAAAATTTAAACATGGATTGATGTATCAAATAGGTAATAGTAATAAAATATTAATCGCCTCATATCATCCTAGTAGACAAAATACCAATACAGGAAAATTAACATGGTCAATGTGGACCGATATTTTTAGAAAAATAAGCGACATTCTAATTTCATATAGAAATATAAAATTTTGATGTTAAAATATTCTTGGCAAAGAATATATTCATAATATTGAACAAACAAACAAAACAAAACAAAAACATTTCTTTACATTATCTGAATTTTATAGTCGTAGTGATTAATCATACATCCATCTATCTTAACATAATATTACTCTCTAATGATTTCTAATTATACTAAATTAAATCTAAAATATTTTAATAATTAATTAGTTTCTAATTTAAGGATTCTAAATGAATCCAACTATTACTTCTTAATATTGCATTTAACAACAACTATTTTCTCAACTTCGAGATAAATATGTATAAGATAGCAATTATTTCAAATCTTCCCATTATCATATTAAAAGATAATATCATTTTAGATATTGAATTCAAATCCATAGTAGTTATTCCTACCGTTAAACCATTATTGGAAATAGTAGTAGCTGCTTCAAATACAGCATCAATAAAAATAATTTTATTTTCACCTAAATAATAGATGCATAATGCAGTTACAATTGTAAACAAAATATAAAGAACAACAACAAATAATGCCTCTTTAAATGCTTTATCAGAAAGGATATAAAATTTAAACTTATCAAGAGGAACATTATTACTTCTTATTTGTTTATTGCTACTTTTTAATATTTTACCTTGATAATATGATTTGAAAGTTTGTTGGATTTTTTTACGAAATTGAATTGCAGTTGCTGAAATTACTGGAGGTTGCTGACTATTATACAGATTTTTATTGTTAAATGACGAGGTAAATTTTTTATTGTTGACTAATTTTTGGAAAATTAGCATTAGTCTTGCTATTTTTATTCCACCAGCAGTTGAAAATGCGGTTCCTCCTATTAGCATAACTATTATTAGTAATATTTTACCATTTATAGAGAGATGGGATAAATTAAGATATTGAAAGCCGGTAGTTGTGGAAGCACTGATCACATGAAACACAGAAGAAAGCCAATCATTTTCTGAAAATGAAGGTTCTATAATTATAAATAAAAAGATGAATAAAGTCAAAATTATTAGAAATATTAGAATTTCTTTAACTTCCTTTGTAGCCTCTACATTTTTACTGAAAATACCAAAATGAAATGCAAAAGGAAAGGCTGCAATTATCATTCCACCCATAATTATAGCTAATGTAATCGAATTTTCTGAATTAAGGATAGTAGAATTAGGCACAAAGCCACCAGTAGCGAGTGTAGTAAATGATAAGGATATTGAATCTAATATACTTATATGTCCAAAAGTGAAGATTAATAGAACAAAGATTGTGGTATAGACTACAAAGATAATACTAATAGTAGAAAGCAATTGTTTGAATCTTAATATTCCACTACCTAGAAAATATTTCATTCCTGCCAATTTTGTTTCTGGATAATACAAAGCCATAACTAAATAA
>JAICEO010000240.1 GCA_025924135.1 Nitrososphaeraceae archaeon
AGGCATTATAGAACCATTATTATATAATACATGACTAAGAATTACTAATTTAGATTTTTTTAATTTAGCTAATTTCTCTAATTCATCTATATCAAAAAATCCATTTGGATCTATTTTTAGTTCTTTTATTTTTAATTTTTTCCTCTTAGCTACATATAACCATGGGAAATAGTTTGCGTAATGTTCATGTCTTCCACCTCTAAGAATTATTATGTCTCCTTTTTTCCAATCTATACCATTTGCAACAAGATTTAGCCCTTGTGTAGTGCTTTGTGTAAAACTTACTTCTATTGCATTACAATTTATCAAGTGCTTTATCCTTAACCTAGTTTCTTCTATCAATTTTTCCATATACTGTGACAAATCATATGAATCAGGGCCTTGTTCGGAATATTTTACAAGAAAATCTGTAATAGCTTTTATAGAGGAAAGAGATAATGGAGCAATGGAACCATTATTTAAATAAATTTTACTCATAGTAATTGGAAAATCATTAATAATTTGTTGTTTAATGTCATCTAACAATATTATATTTTATATATTCAACATATTTAATTCATGTATAGTTGCACAATATTTTATGTGATCTTTTAACTATTGGCGGATTAAATACATTATTATTTTATAATCCTTACGCTAAGCTTTGTTTTACATCAACAATTACCTCATATTTTAGAAAAACAACTTATCTAGATTTTGATACAACTTATACTGCATATACTAAATCAAATTTAATAAAAAATTATACTCTTAACGATATATCTTTGTTTACACCAAATGAAGGAGAATTGGAGTCATTAATAACCAATATAGTTTCTAACATTTCGAATTCCTCATTATTGATAATTGATTCATTAAACAGTTTCTATAATTTATATTATAAAAAAATTGATATGGAATCCTTAAAAGGAATTTCCACTATTCAACATACGCTTTCAAATTTTTTAATGATATTATTGAAATTCTGCCAATCTTTAAGGATACCCATTCTAGTTACTAATATGATGCGATATAGAAAAAAGGAGGAATGGATCAAAACTCCTACAAATAAGAGATTTCTACAGAAGAAAAGTGCAGTGATATTATTTGTAGAATTGCTAAGTCAAAACATGTTCTTTCTCGATATTATAACTCATCCTACGTTATTGCCCACAACTTTAACTTTGAATAATCATAATATAAATATATAATATAGTAAAAGGATACGAATATTTCTATAGAAGCATGTTAAACTAAGATTTATAGCATCATTATTTTTACTAATTAAATATATTGACTACTTTCTGGACCGTATATTCTATAATATCAATAGTGGTAGTAGGAGTAGTTTTTTCCTTAATGACAATTGAATCTAAAGGAGAATTAATAGAAGTTTCACAAATAAATTCAAATCTTTCATTAGATGTTCAATTAGAAAAAAAAATTATTAATAGTAATAATAAACAAACAATAAGTTTTTTTTTACAAGATATTTCTAAGAATAAGACAATTGATGCTAAAATAGAAGGTAATATAATATATTTATCAGGAATGGCAGAATCATTTTCTATTAATATCACTAATAACCAATTATATAACTATTCATGGATCATTAATCCCAAAACTCAATTTTACGGAACGATATTATTGGACATATACATGACATATAATGGATCAAAGACAAATGTTGCAAATTTGTCATTTTCTGTTGAGGATGAGGATGATGATAACAATAAAAAAATTGATAGAAATACATTCAAATAGTTACAATTGTAATATTATATTTAATTAATTTATGTTTCTTTGAGTAAATATTTTCTATATTTACTATAATGTATATTTATATCAATACTATATCTCAATTCATTATTTTAATTAAATATAAAAAAAATTACTATAATACTTTAATATCTTCAATACTTTCTATTATATTACATATACTTCTTGTAGAATTTCAAAATTCCATATTCTCTCTATTTTTTTAAATTAATTCTTTCTTAATCTTAACATATGAATGTAAATATTAATAAA
>JAICEO010000241.1 GCA_025924135.1 Nitrososphaeraceae archaeon
AATAATTTTCAATCTATTGAGACAGAAAAATATAATTTAGATCTTTTATGCCTCTATAACAATGGAAGCCGATGATGGGCTTATAGTGATTTATACTGGTAAAGGAAAAGGAAAAACTACTGCTGCGTTAGGAATTGTATTGAGAGCAGTAGGTCATGGCTTTAAAGTTTTGATGATCCAATTTATAAAAGGCGAATGGTACTACGGAGAACTCTCGAGTGCTAATAGATTAACTCCTGAATTCGAAATGATAGCTGCAGGAAAAGGTTTCATTGGAATATTGGACGATGATCACGATTTTAGAGAGCATAGAAAATCTGCACAGGATGCATTAATTCTTGCTAAGGAAAAAATAATATCTAAAGAGTATGATATTATTATCCTAGATGAAATTAATTATGCAATAAACCTCAAACTTCTTTCAACAAACCAAGTGCTTGAATTAATTAAGATACGACCAAAGCAGACCTCCATTGTGTTAACTGGTAATTATGCTCCAAATGAAATTATCAAAGTCGCTGATTTAGTTACTGAAATGAATGAAATAAAACATCCTTATCAACACGGTATCAAAGCAAAAAGAGGTATTGATTACTAATTAATAAACCCACGATCCTTTACAAATTAAATATAGGTTATATTGGAGTTAAATAAAAGATGGAAGATCAGAAAAATCTCCCTGAAGAAGGGGATATTGTTATTGCTAATGTTAAACAAGTTACAAACCATGGAGCATATGTATTTTTAGAAGAATACAATGCTATGACTGGATTTTTACATATTTCTGAAATAGCAACAGGTTGGATAAGAAATATTGAAAGATATGTTAGACCTAATCAAAAAATTGTTCTAAAAGTTATTAGAGTAAATAAAGCCCGATCCGAAGTGGATTTATCACTGAAACAAGTATCAGGTGAAGAAAAAAAATCAAAGATTATCGAGGTAAAGAAAAACGAAAAGGCTAATGCTTTCATGGCTATAATAAAAAGTAAAGCGAATCTTTCTAATGAACAAGTAAAACAAATTGAAGAAAAAATTTTGACTAAATATGATTATGTTTATGATATTTTTGAAGCTACAACAAAAAAAGGGAAAGAAGTACTATTACCGCTAGAATTAAATGAAAATGTAATTAATATAATTGAGGAAGAAAGTAAAAAGATTCCTATTCCTCATGTTGAAATAAGAGGGATAGTAGAGGTTTCCTCACAAAAACCTAATGGTGTAGAAATTATTAAATCTATTTTAAGTTCTGTAGAAAGTACCAAAGGTAATTCAAGGATTATGATTTCGTATATTGCAGCACCTAAATATAGAATAGTTGTTGCGGCAGAGAATTTTAAAATTGCTGAGAAATCTATTAATAATTCTATAGAAAAAATAAAATCTGCAATTGAAAAAGAGAATGGTCATTTTAATTTTATACGTCAAGAATCCAAAAAAACCCAACAACAATTAGTTCATTAAAATGAAGCATTTATTGAGAAAATGTTTAATATGTAAAATTTATACTCTTAAGAGCCAATGTTCTCTTTGTTCGTCTATAACCGTTGATCCCACTCCAGCTAAATTTTCTCCAGACGATAAATACATTTTGTATAGACTTCCTGAGTCTTATAATAAGAAAGAAACAAATCAAGATCTAAGTTAGTACTTAAGAGTTTTTTACAGATTCTAGGGATATTTATTCATCTTATGTATTCAATTTATTTGTAGGATAGAATAATTACATTAAATAAATATTTTAAGATTTACAAATATAATTCATGGAAGAAGAGTTATACTATTAGTTGACCAGATAATTATTAATAATTAACTATAAAGAAAAAAAGAGATGGAATTTTTTTGTCTAGTTACTTACCAATACATATACCGCTTGGATTAGCAGTCATACAATTGTTCTGATCATATGTATTGCCATTGGTATTTACTGGTAACCCATTAGCATTGTTTACGTCGATTGTATTCAAAAGAACATTGTTAAAGTTAACATTG
>JAICEO010000242.1 GCA_025924135.1 Nitrososphaeraceae archaeon
GCCAGGACACCAATCATTATGTACTTCTGTTTTATAATCTGCTAGTTTAAGCGCCATGATCTAAAACAATTCTCCTCTTATCAATATTATTATTTACTATATCCTTTATTACTTTATGGATTTCATCATATGAAATAGGCCTACCATTATATTTTACTATTTCATAATCTATATCTCTCTGCAAGTTCTGTTTGATAAGCTTTGCTAATTGAGATGAATAATTCATTTCTATATTAATAATTGTTTTAGCTGAATGTAACAATTTTTTTAATAATTGTTGAGGAAAAGGATTTAATAATTTAATTTGGACAAATCTTATTTTTATTCCTTCTTTGTTTAACTCATCTAAGGTATCAAGAATAGCTCCCTTTGTTGATCCCCAACTAGTAATTACAATATCAGAATTTCCATTATAGGATAAAGCTTTGTCTTCATCTGGTATTGTCTGTAAAATCAATTCTAATTTGGTCATACGCTTATTCATCATTTTTATTCTAACTGTAGGATCTTCTATAATATGTCCTTCTTCATTGTGTTCATCACCAGTATTCCAAAAAATACCATTTTCTGTACCAATTGGTGTTCTAGCAGAAATCGGTTCATTTTCTTTCAATTTAAATCTTTTAAAATGTTCTAATTTTTTGTTATCTTGTTCCTTATTATTAATTTTAGTAACAAGATACCCTCTATCAATATTTATTTTATTTGGATCAAAATTTTTACAGGTCATTACACTACTTGCTATTGCTTTGTCAAGTAAATGAATTACTGGTAATTGAAAAATATCTGCAAAATTAAATACTTTTAATGTATCATAAAAACTTTCTTCAATATCTCCTGATGCAAAAACTATTCTAGGAAATTCTCCATGACCTGCATTGATTGCAAATAATAAATCTCCTTGCTCATGTCTAGTAGGTAGACCTGTTGAGGGACCTGCTCTTTGATATAGTGATACTACTAAAGGAACTTCATTAATACCTGCCCATCCTAATGCCTCTGCCATTAATGAAAAACCAGGTCCAGAAGTTGCAGTTGCAGTTCTAGTTCCAGTCAAAGCACCACCAATAGCCATAGTTATTGCAGCAATTTCATCTTCTGTCTGTATTACCAAAACTGATCCTTTTTTACCATCCATTTGTTCTATTATTTGATTTGATTCTAAAAATTCACTATCTTCACTTGCAGGTGTTATAGGATAATATGTTTGAAATCTACATCCTGCAACTATTTTACCTAATGCCGATGATTGACTTCCCTGTACTAAAATAACATTAGAAAAATCTCTTTTTGTTTCATAAAAACTAAATTTATTATTCTGATATCTCTGTTCAGAATAATTATAGGCATACTCAGCAGCTGCTATATTAATTTCTGCAATTTTTGGCTTTGTTCTAAATATATAGTTTATTGCTCGATATAATGCTTGACGATTGATATTAATAAATGATAAAGATATAGATAATGCCAAGACGTTTATCATTCTTGCAAGTTTACTCAATGCAGGATTATTAGTATGCTCTGAAAAGTTTTTTAATATTTGATAATAGGGAATTCCATAACATTTTATAGAGTTTTGTTGTAAGTTTTCTACTAATTTTTTGATTGTAAATGGCTCACTGCCGCTGTAATTAAAATATTCTATTATCTTATCTTGAGCCTCTTTATCTAATGTTGGAATTTCATTTATTGATGTTTCAATTAGCTCAGAGTTAAATATAATGATTCCATTAGTAGACACATCTTTTGCATGTCTAAATACAGTCTCTGCATCAAAAGATACCAGAATATCTATAGATTCCTTATGTGATCGTATTTGATTATTTGATACTCTAACAGTAAAATAGCTATGTTCTCCTTTTATATTCGAATAATATTCTCTTTTTCCAAAAATATATAGGCCATCTTCTGCACAAGTTTTAGAAAAGATATTAGCAGCAGAATCAACACCACTTCCTTGAGCTCCACCAATTACCCA
>JAICEO010000243.1 GCA_025924135.1 Nitrososphaeraceae archaeon
GAAACTCTATAATATTTATCAGGATCAGATGAAAATAGAGTAGAAATCTCTTTTTTACCCAAATTATGCTAACGATTATTATTATCTATATTAATGCTTTTATGAATACAGAAATAAAACTATATTCAAATTAATAAAATGAAATGAAATTAATGTTAATTCTTGTTTAAAGATTCTTCGATGAATTTTTGATAGGCTTCTTTAGGAGCAGCGCCGACAGTTCTCGCAATTTCCTTACCATCCTTGAATAATAGCAAGGATGGTATAGAATGAATGCCATATTTTACGGCAATCTCTTGATTTTCATCAACGTTAAGCTTTACAGTTTTTACTTTTCCTTCAAGTGTTTTTGATAATTGTTCTACGGCTGGTCCTACCATTCTACAAGGTCCACACCATTCTGCCCAAAAATCAACAAAAACAGGTAATTGTGATTGTAATACTTCTTTTTCCCATGAGGCATTGTTCACTTGAGTTACACTATGTTCAGTTCCCATATATTTTAATTTGATTGTAGGTTATTTGAATCATACTAAAAATGCAATTAGAAAAATATAATTATTGAACTCGATAAACGTATGAACATTTTTTTATTTGGATAGCATTGTGACAACCATTTATGATGAAAAAATATTTTTTGGTTGTTTCATGAATCGCCACTACTACTAATCTATTTAGCTAACTTATTGTAGTATCTATTATTAAACGTGCAGAAATATGATATATTTGATGTTATTAATAACATGAAGAAAGAATTAAAGATATAAACAAGGAGTAAGTTGTAGAATCATTAAATTGTAAAAAAAGGAAGCTTAAATTCCTAATTTTCTCTTCACCAAATTCTCAATTAATAAAATCATCTCATTTGAAAACGGGCTAATTGGTTGATCAGTATAAGCTTTTAATTATTAAAGCTAATCAAATTAGTTGATAAAAAGAGATACCGTAATATTTAAAGTTTTTTTAACAAAAGGTAAAAAAATGAGTATAAATAAAATAAATACTTACAAATTAATACTATTTATATATCAATTTTTTGACGTGTTAGATAGACTAACACCAGGTCAAGATTAATAATAATAATAATTATATATGTCTGTTGTAGTAGACACTAAAATTATGAATTGAAATTTAAATTAGACTTCATCCAATTTTTTCTTTAAAAGTATTGTAGTTATTTTTGGATCAGCCCTTCCCTTTGTGAGTCTCATTATCTTACCAAGCAAGAAGTTAATTGCGGTAGGGTTTTGTTTAGCATCTAACATTGCTTTTTTCTCTTCTTTGAAAATTCTATCTATTGATTCTAGCAAAATTTTCTCATCATTGATTATTGTGGTCGCCTGTTTTTCTTTTTTTATGATATCAGATGGTAATTCTCCTGTTTTAATAATTCTAGAGATTATGGATTTTGCTGTAGACCTATTTATTGTGTTATCATCAACTAACTTTGCAATCTCTGCAATGTGTTTAGCATCTATTTTCATCTCATCAGTTATTGTTTTTTTGCCTGATGAATCATATTCCATGAATGCAAGAATATCACTTACTATCCAATTTGATATAGATTTTGGAGAATGATATATTTTTGTTGCTGATTCAAATAGGTCTGCTAAATCTTTATTATCAATGAGTACTTGTGATACATGTTCAGAAAGTCCATAATCATTTATAAATCTGAATTTTCTTTCATCTGGAAGCTCAGGTGTTTTAATTAAGTACAAGTTTTCTAGCAAAATTTTTGGAATATCTGGCTCAGGAAAATATCTATAATCTTCTTCTTCTTCTTTTGATCTTGCTTGTTTTGTAATTTTTCTTTTATCATCCCAATGTCTAGTTTCAGCTTTAATTTCTATATCATGAACCGTCATCGTTTTTTGTCGTGTTATCTCATATGTCAATGCCTTTTCTATGTCACTAAAAGAACCTACATTTTTGATTTCTACTTTTTTTCCATTACCTATAGAAATATTTGCATC
>JAICEO010000244.1 GCA_025924135.1 Nitrososphaeraceae archaeon
AGAGAAACAGGCGACGTTCCATGCAATATTAAATTTATCGTAGAAGGAGAAGAAGAAATCGGAAGTATACATATAGAAAAATATCTTACCCAATACAAAGAAAAGTTTGCCTGTGATGGAATTATATGGGAATTTGGATATGTAAATGAAAAAAATATTCCCATTATAAGTTTAGGGATGAAAGGTTTATTGTATGTTGAATTGATTGCTTATGGTCCAAATAAAGATACTCATTCCAGTTTAGCAGTAATTGTGGAAAATCCAGCATGGAACTTAATTAAATTACTCAATAGTATGAGAGACGAAAATGGACGAATATTAATTTCAGATTGGTATAATGATATAAGAAATTTTAATCAAGAAGAAGAAAAAATTCTTAATTTAGAATTGTTTGATGCAAATGAATTTAAAAAGGAATACGGTATATCCAGGTTTCTAGGTGATATTTCGGGAATTGATGTTAAAAAAGCATTATGTGGTTCTCCTACATGTAATATTGCTGGTTTTGTTTCAGGATATGTAGAACAGGGTGCTAAAACTATAATCCCATCATTTGCAAAAGTTAAACTTGACTTTCGTCTTGTTCCTGATATGGATCCACAAAAACAATTTGCTAAACTTCAACAACATATTAAAGACTTGGGTTTCAAAAATATAAATATCAATTTCATTCATGGAGAAGCAGCCTCAAGAACGTCTCCAAATGATCCATTTGTTAAAATAATAACAGAGTCAGCTAAAAGAGTTTTTGGAGATGTAATTTTAAACGTCTCATCAGCTGGGACTGGACCGATGCACTCATTTCAAAAGATTCTCAAAGCTTCTTCTGTTTCAATAGGCAGTACATATGTATACTCTAGAATACATTCGCCAAATGAATTTGCAAGAATTGATCTTTTGATTAATATTACAAAATGTATAGGAGAAATTATGGAAAACTATAATTAATTGTAACTAATAAAAAATTTCTTTTCACACATTAAACTATTTTATGTTGGGGCTTATGTTTTGAGATAAGATAAAATCCATGAGCAGAAATTAGTAGAGCTGATAAAGACATTTTGGTAGCAAATACTGGATTCCATGGTGTATTAGGATTAGGATAGGGCACATTTATATCATCTAATCGTATTATTCCATTTATTGCATCTACTGTAATGAATGAATTCCATATAACAAAATTATAAACAAATTCATATAACGATATTACCATTATAGCAAGAACGATTAATTGAAAAATAGCTTTTATCGATTCAGGTATTGTATTTACTTTATCTGCTCCTAATTTTGTAACGCAATACCAACCAACAACAGTAACTATCATTAAATAAGTTACCAATTTTGCTAATCCTGGAAAGGGAAATTCTGTATTGACAAGAACTTCACCTATAACTACTTTTCCTGTACTTAAATATTCTCCTATACTTATGTATAAAGAGTAAATAGTAATTAGGAACATTGTTGTAGCACAAAAGTAAAATACAACAAGAAAGATTGTTCTTGCCCTTTTCTCCTCATTTTTTTGTAAAGAACTACGCATAATATTATTTACTCCTAATTTATTGATCTTAATTATAAATTCACATAAAAATTTTTAGAATTATAATGCTATATTCATGCTTATATTATTATAGTTAAGATCCAAAATTAGTTTATGCAAGGAAAAAATATGTTAAATTGGAACAAAGTCCGGCCAACATGGGATGAATATTTTATGCTTCAAGCTGAAATTGCAAAATTAAGATCTAATTGCCTTACCAGACAAATAGGAGCAGTTATAGTTAGAGACAATAGGCAGATAGCAACAGGTTATAATGGAACTCCTCCGGGAATACTTAATTGCATAGATGGTGGGTGCAAAAGATGTCAAGAAAGAATTAATGGAAAATTAAATTCTGGAGTTAATTTAGAAAGATGTTTATGTACTCATGCTGAAGCTAATGCAATACTGCAATGTGCATTATTTGGTAATG
>JAICEO010000245.1 GCA_025924135.1 Nitrososphaeraceae archaeon
TATTTCCTTCAATTCTATCTTTACCCTCTCCTCCATCAATATAATCAGAAGAACCTTTTCCCTTTATTCGATCATTACCTTGTAATCCAAGAATTATATCCTCACTATTTGAACCAGCTAATCTGTCCTTCTCGTCTGTACCTATTATTACATATTCATAATCTAATGCTTCTAATACTGTTACATCTGCAAATGCTAAATCAATATCATTATAACTAAAAATAATGATTGTTAAAATTAGAGTGAAAATTACTGCTATTAAAACAAAATTTAAATTTCTTTTCATAGAACTACTATAAAGAATAATTTCCAAAATATAAATATACTTTTATTTTATGATATTGAAGTATATTAATTGGTAGTTGAAAATTACGTTATACTACACATTTATTATTCTTTTAAAGATAATCAGGTAAATACTTCATTTTGATTCTTCACCTTGTATTTTTTCTCAATTACTGTTTTATTATTGGAGTTTTCCACTTTGGTTCGTAAGTCACCCACTTGTCTTTCTAATTGTGATATATCTAGAAAAGTCAATATGGTTTACTATTCATTAATATTATAACATTGTATAAACCCGTGAATGTAGTTGCAGGGTTCGAGTCCCTACTCTAGACATTTAACTCCTGGAGTCATTCAAAGATAAATTTATCTGTTATTTTTGTTATCTATATCTTGAACTAATGCATTTAAACATGATTCTAAATTATCAATTTCTTGTACTATTCTAATAGTTTCTATGCGATAAATCGCCTTTTTCTTTTCCTTCTTTAATTGCTGAATTTTAGATAAAATTATCCTCTTAAGTTTCTCTAGATTGTTGTTATTATCATCATTACTCTGTTGTAAAACCCATTTTAATGTTTTAACTTGTGAAAGGTAAAGTTGTTGTCGATTGACTGTTTCATTGTTATAAGATGTTATGGATAATTTGTTTATCTTTAGCGTTTCAAGACTGTTTTGTGTAAAATCTTCTTGTTTTGAATCCAAAATTATTTGAGTTCTCCTGTTTTAACATGGATAGACAGACTAATTACGTTCATCTAACTATATTTTAATACATAGAATGTATTCTTGATAATTATTACAAATCTTAAGATAGTCCATTATCAATATTATGTTATCTTATTTTTTCCTTGACTAATTTTAGGTAATGGTGCATTATAATTATTATTATTTTTTGAGAGTTTACCTATCTCTTTTAAATAGGTCTTATATCTTATATGAAATCCCTCTCTATGTATATCAAAATAAACATCAATATTGTTTGGTTCAGAAAGTAATGCAAGTAGTGTCAACATCTCTCTAACATCATTATCATTTTTCACAAGTGCTGAATCATTTATTATAGCTGATAGTAGTATAACTAATTGTCTACGCAGTCCAGTAAGATATAGTGAATGTGTAAGGAATAATTTAGCATCAAACGTATCTCCTACCAATGCTGATAAACAGAAATCAAATAACAAATTTTTCAATGGAAGACCAGAGACACTGTTTTGTATTTCTCTATAGCGTCTAGGAGTTTCTACTAGTTCTTCAATCTCTGCATCTTTGAGAAATTTATTTAAAAGTTTTATGATATCTCTTACGCTAACTGTATTTCTTCCTACTTCTAGAATGCCTAATCTTGTTGCAATTCCATCTATATCTTTAAAGTTGTATCTAGAATCTATAAAGGTATTAGTACCTAGTTTTCCTATTCCGTAAGTGTCTATTTCAATAGGAATATATTCTATCAGTCTTTCTATTTCTCTAAATACTCCATATGACATTTTTTTGTTATCTATAATAATGTAGAGAGTATATCATTTATTATCCTTAAGAAATATGTAAATTATTAAAAGTATATGCAAAGCAGAACATTTGAAAAAATATTTTTCATGTATTTGTTTCTTTAACTTTTTCAATATTGAATATATTATCGTGAAGTTTATGTTTTAGATGCAAAATCTACATATATAA
>JAICEO010000246.1 GCA_025924135.1 Nitrososphaeraceae archaeon
AAACCCGCGAATATAACGCCGGGAGTGGGACTCGAACCCACGAGTCCAAGGACATCAGCTAGCACGTCAATTTAATTTCATGATCTCGAGGCTGACCCCTTTTAAGGTCATTTGACTTACCTAGCTTGGGTACCCCGGCATTCATTAAAATATTAATTTGATATTATATATTTTATATATATTAATAATAAACTCATTTATATCTTGCTTCAATCTATTGCTTCATTTTATCTGATTTTCAATTAATCTATATATGCATATATTAAGAGAAAGAGAAAACAAATTCCAAATCCAAAATTAGTTTTTACTACAAGTACATTAGATTCTTCAAAATAACAAATAACAAATAATCAAAAATTATATGATTTGATAAGGAACAACATGACGCTATCATCACTAAAAGACGAAAACCTACAAAAAATTCTTTTAGAGATTGGATATGATTCACTTTATCCAATTCAAGAACAAGCTATTTCTAATGGACTTTTAAGAGGCGAAAATTTACTTATAACATCGCCTACAGCGAGTGGAAAGACACTCATAGCAATTATGGCTGCTTTAAAAAAAATGAAGAAAAAAGAGAAAGTGATCTATATGACACCCCTTAGATCTTTAGCTACTGAAAAATATCATGATTTTTTAGAATTAAACTCTATTAATTTTATTAGCAACAACAACAATAAAAATTTAGCAACAGTTACTAAAAACATAGACTTTGAGAAAAAGTCTTTAGCCAAAAACAAAAAAGGAGAAGGCAGAAAGAAAAGTTTTATTGTAAAGCTTGCAATGGGAAATTATGATTCTCCAGGTAATGATCTTCTTAATGCAGATATTGTAATTTTAACTAATGAAAAATTGGATGCACTAATTAGAAATGATAGTGAATTATTATCTAATGTAGGATTATTTGTGATAGATGAAATTCATCTAATGGGTGACAAAGATCGTGGGCCAACTCTGGAAATGATGATAACAAAAATTAAAAGATTCTATAAAGAAGCCCAAATTCTTGCTTTAAGCGCAACCGTTTCTAATTCCAAAGACATAGCTGAATGGTTAAATTGTAAATTAATAGAAAATAATTGGAGACCAACTGAACTACTTGAAGGTGTATATGATAGTGGTATAGTTCGTATGAATAATAATACCAAAATTAAAATAAATACTTATTATAATTTTCAATCTATTCCTGTATCCGTTGCAATAGATTCTTTGGAAAGTGGAGGTCAAGCTATAATTTTTGCAGAGACTCGTAAGCGGGCGGCATCACTTGCTGCAAAGTCTGTCGAAGGTGTTTTTAAATTATTAGATAAAGATCAGAAAGAAAAAGCTAAAAAGTCAGCATTACAATTGTCAAAAATTTCAGATGATACTGATATTACTAAAAATCTTATCGAGATGGTGTCAAAAGGTGTAGGTTTTCATCATGCTGGATTAAGCCAACCCATAAGAGAAATAATTGAAGACTCATTTAAACAAGGAGTAATTAAATTACTAGTAGCAACTCCAACCTTAGCAGCAGGCGTAAATTTACCAGCGCGTAGAGTAGTATTGTCAAGTATTTTACGATATGATTACGATATTGGAACGAATATTCCAATTAGTATTTTGGATTATAAACAATTTTGTGGTAGAGCAGGAAGGCCACAATATGATACTTTTGGAGAAGCAATAATTATACCAGAATCAGGTATGAATTCTGAAGAATTATATGATCATTATATCCTTGGAACTCCTGAACCTATTAATTCAAAACTTTTTAATGAAAAGGCATTACGTTTCCATATTCTAAGTACTATTTCTACTATTCCTGGTATGAAAAAATCAGAAGTATATGATTTATTTTTAAATACGTTATTTGCCCAGAATTATAGAAAATCGACTATAATTTTCAAAATAGATGTTGCACTAGAATCCCTTGAAAAGTGGAATCTT
>JAICEO010000247.1 GCA_025924135.1 Nitrososphaeraceae archaeon
AAATATTCTTAATCAGCTAGGAGAAGCAGCTAAGAAAACAGCATTGGGAGGAGCTGATGTATTATCTAATTTTAGTGGGGAAATTAAAGAAGGTCTAAAGTAAAAAGTAATACTTTAAATCTGTTATGTTACCAAAACCTGTTATAAATAGAATTCGAAGTCCTCTAATTGCACTCTCACGAATAAGTTTATTAGCATCTAATTAATATCCCCCCACAACAAGTTATTATTATTATTTAAGTATACAATTGATGATTGGTTTTTATATACATAAATTATTTCCTTACTTGATCGAAAATTAGCGTGATTTTGAATTATCCATTTTTGTATCGGATTGTTTCATTTCTATTATTACCTTCTCGATATACTGTTTCGTATCTTCCAATTCAGATATTGGTTTAAAAAATGTTTTATCTTTTAGATTATCGAGTTGTTTACGTATCTTTTGCTCAACAATGTCGGAAGATTTTGTATAACCAAGAGCTTGGAATAGTCCAAATTGATCCCTATGTATATACCGAAATCTACGTATCAAAGTGTCACTTGCAATATAATATGTTGCTGAATCCAGCCCAATTAAAAGTAGAAATGATGCTAGCAAGATAAATGAAAGAGAAACAATAGCCCATGCTGGAAAAGGAGCTAAGGTTAAGATTGTTGAAACACCACTACTAAAGATAATCATGATTCCGGTACCACATATTATCAGGTAATATTTTAAATCATCATAGACTAAAGACCTAGATAATATGTAAAATGAGATTCCAAATAATATTCCTGTTCCTACATTAACTGTATTTAAAACAAAATTGTAAAAATATAAGAATAATGATCCTTCTGCCATAACAAGAAAACTTAATGTTCCTATTTGTTCCAACAATAGTGGAGAATATTGAAGTAAAAAATATATCATTGGAATACTCAATGTTATAGAATATTTTATTTTCCCAATCTTTTGGGCATATTGTTTAGTAAGTAATAACGACGCTATCCATGTGATAATAAATGATATAGCCTGACTAATCTCATAACTTACGGACATTTTGCTTTGGAGATTTGTATAGAAATAGGATGCCCATGGATTCCTATCAGGAGTTATGACTTCAGGTTTACTATAGAGATTGACCTCTATATAACAAAAGGCAATGATCAATTGTACTGCAATTGCAATTATGGCTATACCATATATCATAGCGATTTTTCTTTTAGTAGATGAAAATGACTTTAGACTTGTAAACGCTAATGAGATCAGAATTAAAACTGATGGTATCAAACTTAGTCCTACTATTAACTCGAGTAAAACCGTATGATACCTAGATGTTACTATTTGCTCTAGCAATAGATACAAAATAGAACTCATTACTGCAATATGTGATCCTACATAAATGTATCTCGTTATCATAGATAGACGCGAGGTTGCTTTCTTGGTTTTAAATGCTAACCTTACAGATATCGTAAGAAGGAAGGCTTGGATAACTATTGATGTCACCGTTATTATAAAATATATTATTGTATATTGAAACGAATTATGGTCATTTATGTGCAAAGCCCAAGTATCACCTGCACCTATGTCGACTATATGAAGCAGAACAACTAAAAATCCTATAATAAGTCAAGTGGCTTGGTTAATGTCACAATATTTTAACTAATGAGTCTAAATTACTGAATAGGTAAAGCTTAAGGTATCCAGAACATCATAATTTTGTGTACAGTAGTTCTTCTAAACTCTACCTCACAACACAGTACAGAAGGACAGCATACTAAGACTGATGAAAAATACTTCAGACAAGAAGAATTATCGTAGATTACTGGCAGTAATCCAGAAAAGCAATGGTAGAACTTTTGAAGACATTGCAAAGGAACATGGTGTCAGTATCAGAACAGTCCAAAGATGGATATCAGCATATC
>JAICEO010000248.1 GCA_025924135.1 Nitrososphaeraceae archaeon
TTACTATAGCATCTATTTTTATAAAATTTTCTTTTTTTAATTGGTTCATAAATTCCATACAATCAACATTATAAATTTTATTTACATGAATCATTTGATCCTAGTTCGTGGATTGCAACAGATAACTTATAAGAATTTTGATTAGATTTTTGAGAAAATTTATTAAAATGAAGGTCTAGAATAGTGCTGTTAATTTAAGGAAATAGATTTAGCTGTGAATGCTCTATTTCTAATCTAATGACCGTTAGATTATTTGAAAGAAATAGAACACTCATATATTTATTGTAATGTATTCTCTCTATTTGTACTTTCTCAGTCTCTGTTTACGTAATACATCTAATACATTGGAACCTTTTAAGGATCAAAAAAAGAAGTCATGTTGCTGTATGGGATTGGATTCAGAGAGTTGGTTCGTGTCAGATCTTTTAACAAACATAAAAGAGTTTCTGCATTCATCATAGATGAGACAATAATTCAGATTGGTAGCCAACACTTTTGGTTATGATGGATTGCAATTAAACCAATTCATAGTTCTGCTTGGAATCTACATTTCAAATGAAAGAAATATGTTTGTAGCAGAGAATTTCATCAGGTCATTAGTTGATAAATATGGTAAACATACAGTTTACACAGATGGTGGCACTTGGTATCCTCAACAAGCCTGTACTTTTCTACATTTGAAACATAGACTATATACATTCACCATTAGAAAAATGTTTGATCGAAAGAAAGAGTAATGCAGTATTTCAAGGATAGAACTGAGAAGTTTGATGATTATTATCCATGTAATAATAAACAAAATTGTGATCTACAACATGTATACAATTGTATATAGTTATTCATCTATTTGTATAATGCAAAAATAAGAAATACAATTCAATTCAAAATTGGAAGTGAAATAGTCTTAACTTAACAGGACTGAATCTATTAATAAACCTTCATAAACCATTCTCAATGAAACAATATTAAATAATTACAAAATTGATTTAATTTCAATAGCTTAATTAGGTATTGACGACTTTTTAGTTCCAATTTGCCATACTACTATACCAAATACACTAATTATTGTACCTATAGCTATTATAACATAACCATTGACAGTCCATTCGTGATTTTGATACATGAAGGAAGAAGAAGGTCCAACCATTGACTTACTTTGCATTGTAAAGACTATTCCTGCTATAATCAGTATTAGTCCTATAATAATTAGATATTTTCCAGTATTTTTTGGAAGATACACTTTATTTATATCATTAAATAAAAAATAAGAGTCTTTGTAATTGTTAAGAAATATTGAAGTTAAAAGTTGTTTATTCTTGTTAAATAATTAAAAGAACGGTTAATATCTTCAAAAACAAGGGATAAATATTGTTCTCTTTACTATAAGAAAGATTAGACTCTTATTTTAGCACTGCTATAGGTATTAAGCCAGATGAGCCAGTAGCTTTCTAGGATTCGCTATTTTCTCATATCCATAATCATAATATCACTAACTTTTTCTAAGAATGTTATGGTTACTGATAAGGATCTAGTTATAATAGGAGCAGCCGATAGTAATTCTGATAACGATAATAATAAATCCAATAATGTTCCTTTAACTATACGTCATAAAAATTTTTATTATTGCATACCATCTTATATAATCTAGTTTTTAATACAATACTCTAATCTATAGGATTATATCTACAACTTTAAATTAGATATTTGGAAAAAATAAAAATTAAATTTTTCCTAAAGGGTAATGTTTATTTTATTCTGGAGAATTGTTTATAAAGTCTCCCTTTACAGTATAAGTATTTTTTATTGCATCATAAATTCCAATAGAATCATAATACCAAGATTTAGAATCAGAATTTCTTATCATGATATTTGTTCCATTATTACAA
>JAICEO010000249.1 GCA_025924135.1 Nitrososphaeraceae archaeon
ATGTACATAGAATCATATTGTTGGTAAGGTGGGACTATTACAATCCAGTCTATATTTGGAGCGGCTGCTGCTGATTCTACTACAAGCAATCAAAATATCGATACATTTTTTGATAGTATCTCATACTCTGAAATTCAGGATTTATATACAATTTTACGTAGCCATTCTTTCTACACCATTGGCACTTGCTTATAGTAAAGATCTGCCTCATGAGGATACATTCACATTGACAAAGACAGCCACATTCTTTGCACTGGTGTGTATGGCAACCAGTATTAGGGATCTCCGTCTTTTTATCTACTGCCTCTACTACCATTCTCAAAAAATTCTAGATCTTCGAGTTTAAAAATATTATCAACTATTAATATGACTATTTAATAGTAATGATATCTATACTAAAAATCTGTAATGTCTAAATCTTACGTCGCTCCCTCTCTGATTAGTGTTCTAACTATTATAAACAAAGTTTTGTATGTGTATCTATTCCCATATGGTTTGTCGTAATATCTGTGAAAGAATTTATTCAAAAATACATGTAGGTGAAAGTAATTATTGTATAGGCAAAAAATATTGTAGAAGATGCGAGATTTACCTATATCATGATGGTATATTTTGCCCATGCTGTGGAATGCAATTGAGGACAACACCTACTAATAAAAAAGATAAGGAAAGGCTTAGAATAGACAAAAATAAGCAATAATAGATTATAACCTATTGTAAATCTAAGTCCTATATTGATACTATTATAGGAGGAGGAGTTTTATTCATTGTTCTTAATAATAGTAGCATATTCAAATGGAACAAACAAAGTCGCTCGTAGTAACTAAAATCGCAATATTATGTTATTAGATTACGTCATTAGACAGAGTGAAGCAGAAAATATATAATAGATAAGTAGTTGGAAATTGTTATTATTACTACCATCATCTTTCTAGCATTATAACTCATTACACTACTTCTGCTATCTAGATATGATTGATGTAACTTTTCTAGTTTCGATCATCTTTTTTAAATAACACCTTTTAAAATTTTCTTGCTTACAAATTTATTAGATCGAATAGTTATTATTTGGTATTATTAAATCAAAGATGACTTAATCAATGGAAGAACGCGATTTCCTCCATGGAATATGTTTAACTGTATTATGTGTAAGTAAAGATGTGAAATTTGCAGGCGTAGTAGATAGTAATGGAAAATTACTTATGGGAGAATATAGAAAAAATATACAAGGTCCTTTGGTTAAGTCAGATTCTATAAATACACAAAAAAGTAATTCTTTCTTTTTATCCTATTTGGCTCCTGCAATAAAAGGAAGAAATTTTGATTTAGAGCAAGGCAAGGTTCATTTTAAATTGACAGAGTTTGATAATGTAAAGCTAGCCACTACATCATTAACAAACAGGAATGATAGATATCTTTGTGTTTACCTTGAATCATCGTCAACATCATATCAGGAAATAATATCGAAAGTAATAGAAAGTATCTGATAAGATATATATTATATATATAACAACAAGATTCAGATCTTCCTTTTGGGTTTTGTTGTTATGGCAATACAACAGATATCTAAATAGAACCTAATTCTACATTAAGTCTTCTTCCATCATTAACATTAAATTCCTGATAATTTTATTTTAACAATTTGTGTCTTTAGTGACATGTAAATTAGTTAATATGTTCGCATTAACATTTACTGATTAATAAATATTCTATATTTTTCCGATTAATATAAGAATGAGTAGTTAACTATTGCTAATATATATATGGTAAGTAAAATCAAATCGAAGAAAAGAAAAAATGCAAAACAGACTAAGACCACTAAGAAATCTAAGGCTAATCTAAAAAAGAAGAGAAATGTAAAGAAGACAAGCCCAA
>JAICEO010000250.1 GCA_025924135.1 Nitrososphaeraceae archaeon
TGATTCGTATCTATCAGCAGTTACATGTCTACCTCCAGAACTAAACGATATTGTTTCAGCACCACTAATATCGGTAATATGAACTAAAGTATTATTATAACTGCTAAAAATATGAGCTACTCCCCATTTATACTGAGTAATATCTTCAGTTTCAGACATAATCTTATAATTCACTTAATTTGGATATTAAAACTTTGTTAATATATTAAGAAAAATGTAAAAATCCTTTATTTTCTAATAGAAAATAATCTTTACGTTTTTCAATTTTTTTTCTTTCATGAAACAATTCAAGTTTATTATCATATTTAACAAAAACATTACCACTTCCAATCATTGCTTTTCCTATTACAAATATTGGTAAATGAAATTTCTTTGCAAGAAAATTTACTTTTTGCAAATTCGAGGGATTGATCGTAGCTAGTATTTCGTATTCTTCACCACCATTAAATATCAGATCATAAATGTCTAGAGAATTATTTTTTGCAAATTCAATTAGACCTGTAGGAAAAGGAATATCATCAACATAAAAATCAACCTTACTTTGCTTAGCCAATTCATAAAGAGAGATCCCTAATCCATCACTAGAATCAATTGATGATGAAAAATACTTTCCCAATAATGTTCCAAATTTTTGATTAGGTTTTGGAAGTAGAATACGTGATATAGCTTGTTTTTTAAAAGAAGGTATTGCTTTTAAATTCAAAAGCAATATTTTTAATCCAGCCGATGTATAACCAAATTCTCCTGATGTTATTACAATATCTCCAGCTTTAGCATTATTTCTCAAAGGAATACTGTTGGATGTAGAATCCAAAAAACCAATTAAAGTACAATCAATAACTAGTTCCTTAGATTCATTGGTATCACCTCCAAGAAAAACTATACCAAATTCTTTAGAGGCTTTTTCGAATCCCAAAATTAGGTTTTTTATTTTATTTTTTGTCCAAAAGCTAGGAATCGCTAATGATAGTAACGAAAAATATGGTGGTTTTATTCCTTTTGCAGACATATCGCTAACAGCAGAAACAATACTTTTTCTTGCTATTTGCCATATTTTCATTTGTTTAACTACATCGGTACTTTCTACTAACATATCACACTTTATAATTATATTAGAGGAGTTGGAAGGTCTTATTTTATTTTTTTTTAAATCTTTGAAAGATAATACTGATACATCATCTCTTATTTGGAATTGTGTTTTATTTTTTTCTAAAAGGTTAGAATAAAATAAATCTATAATTTCTTTCTCATTTAATTTGGTCATGTAATTTAATTATTCTTTCATTTACATTTCTATAAAGAGTATTAATTTTACTATTAGTAGATTCTATCGATATTCTTAAAACATGTTCAGTATTAGATATCCTAAATAAAATCCAAGAATTCTCATCTATAATTATTTTAATCCCATCTAGCGTATTAATTTCTGTTGAATCTTTTTTAAATTCGTCATATAACTTTTCTAAAATAGTTTTTTGTAATTTAGACTCAATTTGAATTTTAGTTCTAATTTGAGAATAATTATCGGAAATTTCAAAACATTCTTTTAATATTTTTTTATTAATTGTACTGATTAGAACACTAGCTAATATCGCATCTCTACACATATTAAAATTAGGCATAATGAATCCTGCACTACTTCCCTCTCCTCCTGCATTAGCATTCTTTTCTATCATTTTTTGAACAACATTTGCTTCACCTACCTTAGAATAAGTTAAATGACATCCATGGTTTTTAACAAAATTTTGAATAGATATGCTTGTATCTATACTTGTTACAAATTCTTTTCCCTTGAAATTATATACCATATTTGCTATACACAGTAAAAGTGTAATATCTGAATTTAACTTTTCACCATTACTATTAACAACA
>JAICEO010000251.1 GCA_025924135.1 Nitrososphaeraceae archaeon
GCTAATATATTTTCTTCTATATCTCCTTGAATTCCTAGTACTCCTACCTTAATATTGCTCAAATCATAGGGCCTCTTTCTTGCATACGTAATTCAAGACTTTTAGTATCTAGTCCTAATAATGATTTTTTCTCATCTACTAATTTTTGAGCTTCCATAACTATCGTAGGATCATCATAATATGTTGTAGCTAACACTATTGATTTAGCTCTTTGTTCTGGATCTTCAGCTTTAAAAATACCAGAGCCAACGAAAACACCATCGCATCCTAAATTCATAACTAATGCCGCATCGGCAGGTGTTGATATCCCACCCGCAGCAAAATTTACTACTGGTAATCTAGCTAATTTAGCAGTTTCCTTAATTAATGAATAAGAAATTTTGAGTTCACGAGAAAATTTAATTAATTCTTGTTCGTCCTTGTCAAAATAAAAAGATCGAAGTTTCCTGATATCATTATTCACTTGTTTAATATGTCGTACAGCTTCTGCAATATTTCCAGTTCCTGGCTCACCTTTAGTTCTAATCATAGAACTTCCTTCTTCTATTCTTCGTAGTGCCTCACCTAGATTCTTAGCACCATTTACAAAAGGAGTAGTATAGTCCCATTTCCATATATGATTCTCCTCATCTGCAGGTGTAAGGACTTCACTTTCATCAATCATATCAACACCTATTACTTCAAGTATTTTTGCCTCTGATATATGCCCAATTCTACATTTTGCCATAAGTGGTATTGTAATTTCATCCATTATTTCTTCAATAATTTTAATACTTGCGGTCCTAGCGACTCCTCCCGCCTTTCTAACATCATAAGGTAATTTATCTAAAACCATGACTGCTACAGCACCTGCATCTTCTGCGATTTGTGCCTGTTCTACAGTAGTAACATCCATAATAACACCATGTTTTTGCATATGAGCAAAACCTCTCTTTACTAATGTAGTTCCTTGAACTAATTGTTCATCATGTAAATTCTTAAACTTGATGCCGTTACTCTCTTCCTCTGTTGCAACAAGAGAAATTGTCATTATTTAAATTATTAAAAAGCATCTATTATAGGTTTGGTTAGTATGAAATAATATGTAAAGTTAAACAGTAACCAGATTGGACAAATAATTGGTTAAATATACTAATTTTTCCTATAATTTGTTAATCCATAAATAGGTTGTCCATTGTAATCATTTCCTAATATTTTGGGGTCTAAAATAATACTTATTGAATTTTCTTGCAAAATTAAATAAAGACCGATATTTTTAATATTATCAGGAGTTATAATGTCTGCTCTACCTTCTATAATAGTACTATCCTTTTGAGATAATTTAATAGGCGTATTACCATTTACAACTACTAGATTTAGAATTTCATACATATGTGGGGACATTCCATCTTTATTTATTGTAGATATTTTAGCATCAAATGATACAATCTCCCCGTTTTTTACATCTAAGTTCCAACTGCCATTAAGAAGAAGTAGTTTTTTTAAATTATTAGGATTATTAGATGTAGTAGTAATATTGGAATTCGAAAGCACTTGTTCTAAAGGAAAATTTGAATCACCTTCATTAGAGATAATATCAATTAAACTATTTGTTAAAAAATCTACAAAATTTACATCTTCTTTTTCTTTGTCTAAATTTAAAAAATTTGCAAAATTGTTATTATCCTTCACATGAACTTCATCTCCAATGAAGATTAAAGAAAATATAGAACCATTTAGGTAAAAGGATGTTTGAGAATTATCTCCTAAATAATTAGACAAATTTAAAATTGGAATAGACTCTCCAAAATATAGAAATTTGAATATTACTAAAAAAACTAAAGTAATTACAAATAAAATTATAAGCCATTTCATTAAACGA
>JAICEO010000252.1 GCA_025924135.1 Nitrososphaeraceae archaeon
GACATTTGTATGGCATTTAATATTCCAAAATCCCCACAGCCTGGACACCAATCATTATGTACTTCTGTTTTATAATCTGCCGGTTTAAGTGCCATAATCTAAAACAATTCTCCTCTTATTAGTATTATTATTATTCACTATCTCCTTTATTATCTTATATAACTCATCACACGAAATAGGCCTACCATTATATTTTACTATTTCATAATCTATATCTCTGTGCAAATTCTGTTTGATAAGCTTTGCTAATTGAGATGAATAATTCATTTCTATATTAATAATTGTTTTAGCTGAATTTAACATCTTTTCTAATAATTGTTGAGGAAAAGGATTTAATAATTTAACCTGGACAAATTTTATTTTTATTCCTTCTTTGTTTAACTCATCTAATGTGTCCAAAATAGCTCCCTTGGTGGATCCCCAACTAGTAATTACAATATCAGAACTTCCATTATATGTTAAAGCTTTGTCTTCGTCTTGTATTTCCTGTAAAATCAAATTTAATTTGCCCATACGTTTATCCATCATTTTTATTCTAACCGTAGGATCTTCTGAAATGTGTCCTTCTTCATCATGCTCATCCCCAGTATTCCAAAAAATCCCATTCTCTGTACCCAGTGGTGGTCGAGGAGAAATTGCTGTATTTTCTTTCAATTCAAATCTTTTAAAATGTTTTAATTTTTCCTGATCTTGTGTTTTCATATTAATTTTCTTAAGAAAATATCCTCTATCAATATTAATTTTATTTGCATCGAAAGTTTTACAAGTCATTACGCTACTCGCTATTGCTTTATCTAGTAAATGAATTACCGGTAACTGAAAAATCTCTGCAAAATTAAATACTTTTAATGTATCATAAAAACTTTCTTCAATATCTCCCGATGCGAAAACTATCCTAGGAAATTCTCCATGACCTGCGTTAATTGCAAATAATAAATCTCCTTGTTCATGTCTAGTAGGAAGCCCTGTTGAGGGACCTGCTCGTTGATATAGTGATACTACTAGTGGGACTTCATTGATACCTGCCCATCCCAGGGCTTCTGCCATAAGTGAAAAACCAGGTCCAGATGTTGCAGTTGCAGTTCTTGTTCCTGTCAGAGCACCACCAATAGCCATAGTTATTGCAGAAATTTCATCTTCTGTCTGTATTACTAATACTGACCCCTTATTTCCATCTATTTGTTCTATTACCTGATTTGTCTCTAAAAATTCACTGTCTTCACTTGCAGGTGTTATAGGATAATATGTCTGGAATCTACATCCGGCAACTATTTTACCTAATGCAGATGATTGACTTCCTTGTACCAAAATAATATCAGAAAAATCCCTTTTATTTTCATAAAAAGTAAATTTATTATTCTGAAATATCTGTTTAGCATAATTATAAGCATATTCTGCAGCTGCGACGTTGATTTCTGCGATTTTTGGCTTCGTTCTAAATATATATTTTATTGCCCTAGATAATGCTTGACGATTAATATTAATAAATGATAAAGAGATAGATAATGCCAAGACATTTATCATTCTGGCAAGTTTACTCAATGCAGGATTATTACTATATTCTGAAAAGTTTTTTAATAATTGATGATATGGAATTCCATAACATTTTATAGAGTTTTGTTGTATTTTTTCTATTAATTTTTGGATTGTAAGTGGATCACTACCACTGTAATTACAGTATTCTATTATCTTGCTTTGAACGTCTGAGTCTAACGTCGGAATTTCATTTATTGATGTTTCAATCAATTCAGAATTAAATATAATGATTCCATCAGTAGACACATCTTTTGCATGTCTAAATAAAGTCTCGGCATCAAAAGATACTAGAATATCTATAGATTCTTTATGTGA
>JAICEO010000253.1 GCA_025924135.1 Nitrososphaeraceae archaeon
ACTGCTGGTGCTGCCTTATTCCAAAAGGGAGTAGGATTGAACATATCAAAATAAATGTCAGGATCTATCATTCCATGTTTTATAATAACACCTGATAATTCAAAAAATCCACAAACAGCAATAAAATAAGATCTTTGGATGGAAGAACCTCCATACTTTTGTATGTATTCTTCATAACTATCAACATCGAGTTCCTCTAAAAACCAAAGTATTGCATCTCTATGCCCATCATAAATTTTATATAATTTTATTAGTATTTCAGTATTTACGATATTATCTTTTTTTATCATTAATATATAATAATATATTTAAGAAGTAAATAAACAATTCATTAACTGGTCCAAGAAACACAACCTTCTTTTCACCATGAACTAACAAATTTGTATATTGTTTGAAAGATTTTTATTTATTTACAAGTATGATCTAATATTACAAAACTATACTTATTATCTATAGTTGAGAATAAAGATCTTCTAAGTAAACAATTATTAATAAAATTTATTAAACTCTATTACAGTTAAGATACTCATTGATAGACCCTACTCATAATAAAATTACTAATTGACCAATTCAATTGATCTCTTAGAATAATTTTAATTTTAGTTAACTATCTTTGCTTTAATCATATTTCACATTTTGTCTTTAATATTCACTCTTTACAATTGGTCATAAATATCAATATTATTATGATATTTGATACAAAATAATACTTTCATAATAATTTTTTTGTATATAAAAGTTTTTACATTGAAGTATTGAATGAGAAACATATAAAAAGGTAATACCCCATAGTTTGGAACAGAAATTAGAAAGTTATCGTTATAATATCACGCTTGATTCATGCGTGAGATTAGTCCTGTAAAACTTATTGGAAGTGTGACAAAAAGTAGGGTATATTTTTGTCATGCAAGATGGAAAGGAAGAAGAACATGTATAAAATGTAACTATAGATCGTTATATTATTTTGAGAAGTATGAACGCTATGGATGCAAACGTTGTAGGTACAAATTTAGTGATTTTACTGGTACTTATATTGGAGAATTTAATTACTCTCCAGATATAACATCTCATCTTGTTTACCTCTTTACATTAGGTGTACCTGCATACAGAATCAGATTTTATGTACCTATCAATCTGAAAACAATAGAAAGAACGTTTAGAATATTTAGACAGGCAATTTATGATTCTCTATTTGAAGAGATACAGGATCTAAAACTATCAGGTCAAATTGAAATTGATGAAGCATTGTTTGGTGGACATCATAAAGGAGGCAAACGTGGATGGGGTTCAATTGAGCACAAAAACCTTGTATTTGGCATCTATAAAAGAAATGGAATTGTTATTACATTTCCAGTATCTGATAGGAAACATGAGACGTTGATTCCATTGATCAAACAATATACCAAGAAAGGATCGTTGTACTATTCTGATGATCATACTGCATATGCAATGTTGAATATGATTGGAAAACATCAAGTAGTTGCACATGGAAGAGAAGAATACGTAAGAGAAGATACTCACATTAATGGAATTGAGGGATTCTGGAGTTATGCTAAGACATGGTTGTATCATTATAGAGGAGTACCTAAACAATACTTTCATCTATATCTAAAAGAGATAGAATTTAGATTCAATAATAGAGACAAAGATATATTTTATATGTTAACAAATATTCTCGTTAAAACTGTTCCAAATCATTAGGTATTACCTTAGATAATAATAACAAATACTAGGTACACAAACGATAAATTATTTGACATTCGAGCTATACCAACTAGCTTATGTTTTCTAATTACCAATTTTAGCAAGCAAATAGTTTCTCATATCCAGATTGAATCTTTTTGTTCT
>JAICEO010000254.1 GCA_025924135.1 Nitrososphaeraceae archaeon
AGTCTTAGTAGTAGATTCTTCTGAATCGGAATGGTTGCTCCAATATTGAGGCGACTAGGAAATGATCATCTTACATTCCAAAGCTCTAATTTTTTTTAATGCTCGTATGTTTGATCAAAAAATATTTCCATTTCCCTAGTATTACTTAGAATTTAATATTTAATAATACCGGACTATTAGCATAATATACATTGTACCAGGAAATAAAATCAAGAACTGCAAGATTTTATGAGATTGCTCCCAATTGGGCAAGGAAAATTATGCATTTGCGACAAGAAGGATTTCCATTTCCATTATCATTTGCCTGGTGGAAATTGTATTTTGCACTTGATAGTCCTTCAAAATGTATAGTAGGTGAAGCTTACGGCTATTCTTCCCAATACGAAAATGATTGTGCTGAATGTGATAGATTGGGTTGGGAATTTGGACATTCTTTTCTAATGCGTTCAACTAAAAATCTTGATGATAATATCGAAGAGTTTGTGACACATTGGAATGATAAACATATGTCAAAAAAAGAAATGACGTATCATTAGTTAAAAATTATGTAGTATATTTCTAATTGGTATAACTTGTAAAAGAACAAATAATATAATCGTACAACAGGTGTAGTGTAATTTGAGTCCTATTCTATTAAGATATAAAATAAATGTAAACGATTTATTTATTTGTCATTCTAGATCTTGTACTGTATTATGGGTAACAATCATAAAATGATACCAAATTTAACAAAATTAAGAGATGAGCATAAATTTCATGAAGACAGAAATTGGAACAAATTTGAGAATTCCGAAGTATTTGATGACATTCTATATTTTGAGTATGCAAGATTGCCTCGATTGGTAACTAGGTATGTTTGATGATGAATAGGTCTAAAAAATCTATTTTTTTTATTTCATTGTACGTGGTTTCAATAATATTATTGATGAATGTTAATAATAGGTCCCTTGGTGCAGAACAAGAAGTGTCAGAAATTCCACAGGCCAAATCCATATATGAAACAGAAACTATGCAGTTACCAAGATCTGTGGGTTATTTTATAATTCTTATCGCTAATGAAGCACACGAAGATTGGACTAAAGAGAAACATAAGCTTCTCACAGACCATAATCCATATTTTGTGCCAACTCACCTAGTACTTCCCAAAGGAACAGCCATTGTATTTCTCAATGCAGACGCACCTTGGAATACGCCACATCCCCACACTATTAATCTAGAAGATAGCTCTGGAGATGTGATTTATTCCACTGGGAAGATGGAGTATGCCGATGCATCTGATTCAAAAGTATTACCAGCAGGAAATTATTCTATCACTGATGCCAAATATGATTGGATGAAAGGTAGCATCACAGTGACGAATGAGAACTCTACAGGGAATGAGATAGTCGGCGGATTTTATTCTCCATCCCATCAAGTATCAAATAATTTAGATAATGACGGAGTAATGCATCCAGGATGGCTGGGCTACTACGAGAGTGAATTCTCAAAGAATGGCTTTGATGTTCTTAGCAAGTACAATTTCAACTATAATACTTGCTCCTATTGTAAAGGCGAATTCTGGCCAGATAATAAGACGGGTGAACATACGCTGATAATTTTTAGTACCAATCAACCACTTGTGGAGGCAATAGCAAAACTACAAAAATTTGTAAAGGATAATGTATACATATGAATAATTTTCCATATTTTATTGTCATCACTTTAAAAATCAGAAAACATTCCATTTGAGATTCATATCTTCATTACACCCACTCCCTACAAGGTATATTCACCATTATAAAATGAATCGGGCAATATTGTACAATGGGTTGCAAACGTATTTGTGATGAAATAGGGATATTAGGAGCA
>JAICEO010000255.1 GCA_025924135.1 Nitrososphaeraceae archaeon
CGTTTTATTATCCATAAAAATACACGCATTAAAGAAGTTAAATTATAATCTTATATTAACGAATATCTTAATATGAATATTCTAATAATAACATTGATGTTATTAAAAGAATAAAATAATAATAGTATATATTCTATTAAAGCACATTCAATAAATGACTATTACAGCCAATTGTAAGTTGATAGTATTCTATTATTCCGATTTAAATTGCCTAATCTCCTAGATGGATTAGCAAAGCCTCCTTTATGACTTAAAATTATAGAAATGCTATGATTATTACTGATGGTCTTTAGTTGTCCTGAATGTGGCAATAGGATGGTCAAGAAAATAGTAGACACAACATTGGGTTATAGAGAGGCGTGGTACTGTAATTTATGTGATGGATTCTATAGCGAAAAGAGGTTAAAAGAAATAATTTCTAATGTTTAACATGAATATTTAGATGTTCATAACAATATGGAATCAGAATTTGCCTTCTACGTATCTGTTATTTTTTACCTTCCTCTTTATCTTTATTTATTTTTCATATCTCTTAGGTCATTGCTGTTTCTTCTTCATTAATTGTGAAAGAAATTGTATGTCAATGATTCTGATCTTATGGAATGTTAATTTTTACCTTTATTGTAGATTACTTCATCTTTTAGTAGTATGCACAATATTTGATAAACGCAGATTTGCTTTGCTAATGTTTTAACAAGTGTTAAATTCTCTTGCTAGAATATTTTTTAGTCATTTTCTGATATTTTTTATTATTTCGTTTGTCTTTAGTTCTCCATCCTTAATTGACTCCTTTATAGTTTTTATAGAAAAATCGGCATTTTCGTACATATGAGGGTGTTTCTCTTCTCTTGTTATATAATGTACATTCTTAATTTCTGCTCCGTGATCTTCTTTAATTTTCTTATATTTTCTTTCGATTTTATTAACTACCTCCTTATCTAATTTATCTGGGTCTACATGATCTTGAAATATGTTATAGAGCTCTTCAATATATCTAAGATATTGAGTTATTACTTTAGACATCTTAACATTGTGTGATGTCTTATCACTGAACATAATATCTCTAGCTCTGTGAAAGACCTCAGGCAGATTTTGTGGAAGATTATCTATGTTTTTTGGATAATTTTCTACTAGGAAAATTTGTTTATCAGTTACTGGAGCAGCATCTATTACCTCCCTTAGCGGAGTATTACTTAATAGACTGCCATCCCAAGCATACACACCTTCTTCTACTTCGACCCATGGAAAACCGTATAATGGATATCCTGAAGTAGCAAGTAAATGTCGCGGAGTTATTTTTATTTCAGAACTATCAAATGTCAATGGTTCTGCAGTTAAAACGTTAACTGCTGTTATAATTAGACGGGGTGAATTGTACTTTGCATTGGGTTGTATCTTATTGTAGTCAATGTATTTTTCGAGTGTTTTTAGCAAAGGCGAGTGATCATATAAGTATGTCCATTTCCATGGTGTAAAATACTGCGGATCAGTTAATGAGTAGTCAGGTCTCCACCGCGGTACAAACATCTTATCATTTCCATAAATTGCTGAACTATAAAAGGAAAAAAGTGACTTAAATTGTAAATTGTGTTGTGTGTTAGTGTTTGAAGATGCATTTGCTGCCGCTGTTAATGGGAAGAAGAAAGGGTAGGTCATAGTATTATTTACTCCCAGCCATTCAGCTATAGGAGAATTCAATTTTACGGAATTTTCAGCTATTTCTAACCAGAATTGTTCTAGTGCTCTTTCTGGGTGATCTTCTTCTTTACTGCCAGCCATTAGAGCGGCATTTACACCACCTATTGAAGTACCAGCAAGAATATTGAGTTTTA
>JAICEO010000256.1 GCA_025924135.1 Nitrososphaeraceae archaeon
AGAATCTGTCATCACAATACCATCGAAATCAATTATTCTATGAATTCCTTTTTTCCTAGCATCATACCCATAGTGTTTTAGAGTGATATATGCATTAGTAATAATGGCTCTAAATCCCATTTTTTTCAGCAATTTTACATCTACAAGTTGATTTATGGGATGAACAACTGGAATAAATGCTGGAGTATCTATGATTCCATGTGCTGTATTTAATTTTCCTATTCGTCCGCCCAGGTCACTATGTCTGACCTCAAACGACAATGTTACTTTTTTGTCTCCCTTATAAATTCATCATAAATTGCTTTTATTCTATCGGCTGCAAGTCCTGTACCTTCTTCAATGCCATTCTGCGTAACTTTGATTTTATCCATAACTACAATAGCTCCAACATCTTCTCTAACTTTTACCAAACCTGGAAAAACCCTTGAAAATCTCTCTGCAAGAGCTTTTAAATCAAATGGTTTTTCCATTAGTCGAATTTCCTTTATAAATGAACCATTTATGATTATTTTTATTATTCCACTAGTGTCTAAATCTTCTAATATTATATCTAATCTTTCATTTATTCCAATTAATGTTCCACTATATGTTTTTTTATCTGATGTTTCTATAGATACCTTCTTTCCTAAAAATTGAATTGATTCCTCTCCAAATTTTCTAAATGCTACAGACAAGCTAATTCTATTGTGGTTATAATAGAAGCTATATATAATTTCAATATCTACCGTTTTTTTCGATATCCTAATTTAACATTCTTATTTAGTTAATAGATAAAAATTTTCGATTATCTCCATTTTTATATATTACATCTAACCAATCAACTAAACCTATTTGTCTCTTTGACTTGTGATCATAATGATAAATAATTTTCTTCACCGATTCTTCTGGATCATTACAAGTTGTATCTATTTCTGAAATTTTCAGTTTACCAAATACCTTTAAAGTATCATAAAAACATATCCCTAAAATTTCACAGAGTATATTTTCTTGTAATTTTTTATTGGAATATTTTCTTTTCTCATATACATCTATCAAAGAATATGGAGATTTTCTTAGTATAGCTATAAAATCTAATTCATTTCTTTTTATTACGTATGGTAAAAGATGTCCAACTACTATTACATTATCATTAATTAATTCTTTTAATAAGAATAATCTAGTTTTTTTTAAATCAGCTTCGAATGTTTCAAAATTTAAAGCTTGATTTGATATAATTATTTTGTTTATGTCGATTATTTTACTATTTTTTATTTTTTTAGAAAGCAAATCAGCTATTGTATGTTTACCAACACCGGGATTACCTGTAATTCCTATTCGTATCATACCATATCTAATAAAATATAACCAACTACATCTAAAAAGAATAGATAAAAAAGCCTACAACAAATACAAAAATATAAAAAATGAGTTGAAATTTTCTATTTGATTGTAGTGTATAGTGTTTTTAACCTTCTTCCCATCCCTTGTCAAATACACCGTTTTTGTGTAATGGGACTGGTTGTCCTGGTGTGTATTCCATTGGTCTCATCCAGAATATTGCATGTGTTGGACAAACTCCTACGCAAGCACCATCAGAAATGCATCTTTCTGGATAAAATACAAAGGCTTTACCTCTTTTCCAACCTTCTACAGGTTTTACTCTGAGAACGTCTGGACCAAGAGCAGTACAAATTTCTACACAAAGTGCACATCCAATACATCTTTGTTCATCAACATCTGGAAGTATTGCAATTGTCATTCAATATTTCACTAATGGTCCGATGTTGGCGAAACTATTTAAACCCTATGTCGATACCAAAACAGCGTTATAATATAT
>JAICEO010000257.1 GCA_025924135.1 Nitrososphaeraceae archaeon
AACTATATTATCGATAATTTATTAGATATGGAATCATTCCATCAAGAAAATGATGATGATAATTCTATGTTCCATGAAGAGAATAAAAATGTGGACATCCTTGATGGTATAGTTCAGGACGTTATTATTGGATATAGTTCTAGATATTCTCAGGATTGTGGTTGATCGGAGCATATTATTAGATACCATTAACATCTCATTCAAGAAAAATAGAAAAAATACCTGTTACTAATAATATGATACCAAAAAATAATAATGTGTTTTTTTGTGACGTATAATCATATGATTTAAATAATATAAAATACTTTTATACAATTTTATACAATCCCGAGTCATTCCTATAATGAATATCTAACAATAATTTTCATAACAATTATCTATATTATTGTTATTAGGAAACCTCAATTCTCTACAATTTTTATATACGTTGTAAATAATGTTAATGGTACCTATCTCCATGTCATCCACTCAACATTTAACAAATATTCCATCAAATGAGCATATAATGTTACTATATAGCAGCGATGATGAGCGTAATGATGCAGCTGTAAATTACATTAATAACGGATTAAAGAGTGGATACCAGTGTATCTATGCATCTATCAATGCATATGATAGTAAAAGTAGCTCGAATATCTCAAATTTATCCTCTAATATAGACAACTATAAAGAGAATATTGAAAGAGATGAATTGCGTATAGTTGATTTTAAACCTTATTACAAGTCAGCACTTAATGTAGATTTTCGTCCTTTTAAAAAGCTAAAGAAAGAATTGGAAGAAACTCTGAATCATCGTAAGTCTGAAGGCAAAAAAGATGCTATACTAGTATTTGCAGATGCAGCATGTTTTTTATCACATAATAAACACTTTGATGAATGTGAAATATTAGAATGGTGGTGGAATGAAACTACTACCGAATGGAGGCAAAATCATCAAAATATTACTGTAGTATGTCCTCATCCTGGACTAGTCCTTAACAATCCTTTATTGCCTGATACCAAAGGCCGCCTTAATGGAACGCATACATTAATGATTGATTTAAACCAAATACATAGAAAACCAAAAGAGAAAACCTAAACGAATTCTAATAGCCGAACCAGAACCAGATATTCGGGGTCTTTACTCTCTTTTTACAAAATGGTATGATTTTTCAATATCCGATGTTAGTATAGTAGAAAGTGGATTCAAATGTTTAGAAATTTTACTTTCTGATACAGCAGAAGACGACAACAACAACAACTATGATATCATTATACTAGATACCCATCTTCCTGACATTTCGGGCTTTCAAGTTGCTAGAAAAATTCGTGATAGATTACCACATAAAAAAATAATATTAACTACAACTCATTCATTAAATAATATAAGCAATATGATAGAATCGATTGGAATAAAAACCCAAGATGTAATTTTAAAGCCTTTTTTGTTTTCTGAATTATTTTCTATTTTAAAAGAACTAAGAATGTCATACAACTAATCTTATTTACAACAACTGATGAACCATCATTAACAAATCAGAATCAAATGCCAATGATTTTCATTCGTTAACGAGTTCCTTGTTAGAAAATTTATCTGATATTAATAAAAATATGTTTTTATAATTAATAAACGTTAACCTAAATAATATGTCTGGTGGTACACATTCAAAAAATTCTTCTAAACAGTCTACTAAAAATATCACAACAGCAGCAAAGGAAGTAAAAAAAGAAACAAAATCAGCTCCTATCACAATAGAATTAAACATACTTAAAGTCCTGATAAATGAACGTCCTCTTATTCCATTATTGAGAAT
>JAICEO010000258.1 GCA_025924135.1 Nitrososphaeraceae archaeon
AGGAATCAATATTATCGTTGGTTTGTTTTTCATCTTTTTCCAATACTTCTTCTTTTAAGGAATCAATATTATCGTTGGTTTGTTTTTCATCTTTTTCCATAGAATTATCATTATTGATCATATTAATTATATTCAAATGAATAAGGCCGGATAATTAGATATCGTTAGGAATAAGAGAATAAGTTTGAAACCGAAAAAAAGATAGTATCACAATATCATACAAATTAAATATAGTATACCCAAAAAAAAAATATGCCACTTACAGAAGATGAGGAGATTTCTGTTATTATGAAAAGAAAAAAAGAGATCCTAGAGGAAAAATTGAGATCGATGAATGAAATAAAAAAAATTAACAAGCCTATTAATCTCACCGATTCAAATTTTGATATAGAGAAATCAAAATACTCTTTGTTAGTTGTGGACTTTTGGGCTGCATGGTGTGGTCCATGTAAAATGGTATCACCAATCATAGAACAATTAGCAGAGCAATATGCTGGAAAAATAGTATTTGGTAAGGTCAATGTAGATGAAAATCCTCACATATCACAAAGATTTGGAATTCAAAGTATTCCAACTCTAATGATCATTAAAGAAGGACAGGTTATTGATGTAATGGTTGGCGCATTACCAAAAGGACAAATTGAAAATAGAATTAAACAACATATAGAATAGAGGTACTCATACATACATTTAGAAAATAAAAATGAAAATAATTTTTTATCAATAAAACCATATTTTTGAGAAATAGATGGGATCGTCGTTGGATCACAGTATTATACAAAAAGCCCTGTTGAAATAGGATCAATCATTGAATTTTCGTATTATGGGATTGATATATTATAATAATAATTAATTATGCATAATTCCCTTTTATAGAAGATTTTGCTCCGCAGGCCTCACACAATAAAAAGCCTAATTTTTTATTTTTTTCTGTTCTCGTATCAGGGCTACCACAAACTGGACATATGACATAATCTTTTACATATCTATCAATTAACGCACCAAATGATGAACGTACTTTACGTCCTAAAAAAATAACTCTATCACCGTTAATATAACCAGCCGAAGCAAGCTCCTTATTAAGATATAGTAATAATTTTTCTGGATCGCGACGTAATGCTTTTGGAAAATCCATAAAGTTTCTAAATATTGTTCTCTGACCAACCCAAATTATTTGTGGAACAGGTAATTCTAATCTAGAGACTTCTTTTTTAGCTGTTGTTCCTAATTTATTATTAAGTCTATCAAGTAACAATTCGTAATCTGCTTTAGTTTGTTGTTCCATAATCAATTTACATTTTTTCTTACTAATGTACGTTGTGGTAACTACTAAATAAAAAGATTTTAAGACGATTGAAATAGTAATAATAAATGATTAATACATCTCTACATATCAGTAGATGGCTTTTATTGCTTTTAAAGTAGTTATACAACCATCATAAGAACGTTGTAGAAAAATTCACTTTTAATTTATTATTTTTAATATGTAATTGTTAATTCTGAAAAATTTGTAAGTGAATCAAATTTTAGTTATCAGTCATTTAACCATTGAAAAAATGGATATATGGTATTATTATAAGGTAGTTTTGAGGAATCAGACACATTATAACATAACATAAGCATTCTTTTCTCTAGTTTATTGATTAGATGAGATGGAACTTCTGTTTTTTTAAAGGGTTGTTTAAATAGTTCATAAAAATAATCTTGTTTATAATATGCAATATGCTGTTCAAAGCAGTTGGATTGAATTGTTGGATCTCCTACTATTCTAGAACGCATATGTG
>JAICEO010000259.1 GCA_025924135.1 Nitrososphaeraceae archaeon
AATTTTTTCTTCTCTAGTTCAGTATTCTCTAGACTAAATTTAAGTGGTATAAAAGTATTGAAACCATGAGTTTTTTTATGAAGTTCTCTTATTTTTATAATATGATCTATAATATGTTCTGGTTTCTCAATATGTCCGAAAAGCATAGTAGAATTAGTTTTCAAACCAATTTCATGAGCTTGTCTAGCTGTATCGAGCCATTCTTCTCCTGAGCATTTTCCTCTTACGATAATATTTCTTATATCTGAGCTAAAAATTTCTGCACCTCCTCCAGGAAGAGCATCCAAACCAGAATCTTTTAATCTTAATAAAATCTCTTTAACTGAGTTTTTGGTTAATTTAGATATGAAAAAAATTTCAGCAGGAGTGAGAGCTTTAACTTTTACAAATGGAAATTCTTTTTTTATATTCTTTATCATGTTTTCGTAATATTCCAAACCAAGTTTTGGATGGAATCCTCCAACTATATGTAATTCTGAAGTACCCATTTGTTCTATAGCTATTCTAGCTCTTTCAATAATCTGTTCATTAGTTAATGTATAAGCATCATCTTCATGTCCTTTTCTATAAAAAGCACATAAAGAACAACTTGCTGCGCAAACATTAGTATAATTTAAATAATATGATGAAACAAAAGTTACTATATTTCCTTTTGATTTTCTTCTAATTTGATCTGCAACAGAACCTAAATTGAATAGATTTTCCTCAAATAATTGTAAACCATCGTTATACGTTAACTCCTCTCCAGATAATACTTTTTCAATAGCTTCTGTAGGTCGTGATATAATACTATTAATACTATTAGTAATCAATTTAGTTATAATAAATTAATTTATTATTTGATATATATTCTTCTATGTATATAGGATACATTTCTTGTAAAGAATAAATAGAATAATCAAACTATAATTTTCAATTGCAAAATAGTTTAAATTATACTACTTCAAAATCAGAAATTGGATATATTCTAAATAATGTGTTAAAAGGAGATAGACTTACTCTTCATGATTGTAAAGAATTAATAAAATCTGATGATCTGTATACAATTGGACTTGTTGCTAGTACACTTAAAAAAATTCTTTTTGGTAATACAGCAACTTTTATAAATAATATTATTTTGAATTATACGAATGTTTGTGTAACCTACTGTAAATTTTGTGCTTTTTATCGACCACCAGGTCATGAAGAATCATATACACACAATATCAAAGATATAATGACGAGAATCGCCTTGTCAAAAGAAATGTTTGGAATTACTCAAGTTCTTTTTCAAGGGGGACATAACCCAAATTTATCTATTGAATATTATGAAGAAATATTTAATGAAATAAAAAAATTTTATCCATCAATTGCCATTCATGGTCTTTCCGCTTCGGAAATTGATATGATATCTAAAGTAGAAAGAAGCAGTATCAAGGAAGTAATTTCTAGACTAAAAGATGCAGGATTGGATTCATTACCAGGAGCAGGAGCAGAAATTCTTGATGATGAAGTAAAATCAGTAATAAGTCCGCTTAAGATAAAAAGTAACCAATGGCTAAACATTATGAAGGAGGCACACGATCTTGGAATCAAGTCTTCTGCAACAATGATGTATGGAACTGTAGAAACTGATGATGAAATAGCACAACATATCATGAAAATATCTGAATTACAACAAAAAACTAATGGATTTATAGCTTTTATACCATGGGGATTTGAACCTAATAATACTCAAATGCAAACAGAAGGAATTGCGAAATATCCTTCTGGAGGTTTAAGGCTACTAAAAATGATTGCAAT
>JAICEO010000260.1 GCA_025924135.1 Nitrososphaeraceae archaeon
AAATATTCTCCTTTTTCATTGGTTCCACTTGGAAGTTTAATTACAGCTGCAAATTCTTTTACTCTTTCGCGGACCATTTTTATTCCTCTTTCATCAGAAGCATTGAGTTCAAGAGTATCTCTTTTCCATCCTTCTCCTAGTAATTCCATGGATACGCATAATGCTGTAGTAGTCTTACCCACACCTGCTGGCCCAGTAAATAATAGATGTGGTATTTCATCAGGTTTTGTTATTAAATTTTTAAGTGAAGTTATAATATCCTTCTGGTTAACTATTTGTTCAATTCTTTTAGGTCGATATTTCTCTACCCACATTAAATTTGAAAGTTTTGTATTTATAGTGTTTGAGGACATATGATTTGAGTACCTAATTTCTGTAGTTAATATCTTCTTTTCTCTTATTCTATAGTAATATGGTAATAAGATAATTTATTATACTAATTACTCAAATTTATTTTGTTAATAAGAATTATTAGTCTTGAATGAAATAATATCATAAATAGATTGGACCAAGTTATAATAGCTCATAATAATGATAATGTTGATCGTTACGATTATTTTAAAAAACAAATGGATTTTATTCAAAAATTTTATTCAATTAAATATTTAATGGAAGAAACACGAATAGCCTTTAAAAAAAATTTCTCTATTAATATTGAGGGACTTGATCTTGAAGCAAAAGAAGGAGAAATAGGTTCAATTCCTAGATGGTTAGCACAAATTTTAGAGGAAAATAATTCCATAGAAATTCAAGACACGGATGTTCTAATTTATATTTCAAGATCTTTAAATCGAGAAAGAATATCAAAACCTCATGATCTTTCAGGCATTGACCTAGATTTTTACATTCGTGCTAACGATTTTATCAAAAGATTAAAAGATAAAGAAAAAGAATCCATTGTGGTTTCTCTAAATTCATTTGTAACTTCTCGAATAGAAAAAATTGTTAAATTAGCAGCTGCGTCTGCCTTATCTGTTGACTTAGAAAAGAAACTTTCAGCTGAAGAGAAAGAACTTTACAATTTTATCCATAAGTCTTCTTCAGAATTTAAACAAAGGGCTGTAAATAGGTCTTGAGTGAACTTCAAAAAACTGAATCTGCATTGGTTAATGATTTAGAGGAATTCTTACGTGCTTTCAAAGATCGAACTGGAAATTACAAATATTTTGATAGGATTAATAACTTGATGGCGGCCAATTCTACCTCACTTGTTGTTGACTACATCGATTTTGATACTTTTAAGCCAGACTTGGCAAAACTAATTACTGACGAACCGGATGAAATGTTTGATGCATTCAATAGAGCAATATTTAATATTCTCTATGAAATCCATCCAGATTATGCGAATGAGACTCAAAATAACATAAAGGTCAGAATGGGCAATTATACAGTACAAAAAAGTTTACGTGAAATAAATGCAGAAGTGATCAATAAACTTGTTGGAGTTTCAGGAATGGTTGTTAGATCATCTGAAGTAAAACCATTAGCAAAAAAAATTGGTTATAGATGTCTTAATTGTGGTGAAATAACAGAAGCTCAATTGCGAGGATTAGTATTGAAAAAACCAATAAGATGTGGTAAATGTTCTGAAAAAGAGCTAGAAATGGATCCTGATACCAGTATTTTCATTGATTTTCAAATGGTAAGGTTACAAGAACTTCCAGAAGATCTTCCTGCTGGTCACTTGCCACATTATTTAGAAGTAACTATTATAGGAGATCTTGTAGATCAATGTAGACCAGGAGACAG
>JAICEO010000261.1 GCA_025924135.1 Nitrososphaeraceae archaeon
ATCTCTGATGGTGCATGTATTGGTGTCTGTCCAACAAAGGCAATTTTCTGGATGAGACCAATGGATTATACACCAGGACAACCAATTCCATTAAAGAAAAGCGCACTATTTTCAAAAGGTTGGGAAGAAGGTTAGAATCAACCAAACTCTTTTATTTTATTTTTTTTTAGTACTGTAAATATTATAGTTATTTTTGTTTGTTTATTTTAATTCTATAAATATAGAATAATATTTTATTTCTCTTATTGATAATGCAGTCATTCACTGAAGAAGAACCATTTTCTGAAAAAGAAAGAGAGATACTTTTATCGCATTTTACTAATAGTAATAAACCAATATTTGCAATAATTACTCCCAAACAAGTTGATCGAGGGGCACTAATGTCAAGATATTCACGATCTGACAAAAGTATGCGTAGAATATTTTTAGAAGAATTTGCAAATAATCCTAATCGTGGAGATGAATTTTATAAAAGAGTATTATTAGAATATGGTGATGATTCTGTTGCAGAATTAGGAGAAGCACAGGTGGCAATAGAATATATATCCAATATTGCAGCCAAAAAAATAGAAGACCAAAGAATAGGTTTATCTTATCTAGAAAAATCATCAAGATATGTTTCATTTGATAAGAAAAATAATGGCCAGTATAAATATTTGAAAGAAAAAAAAATAATGAATTCTATATATGCAGATGCATATATAGAAGCATGTGACTATGCTTTTGACCTTTATTCTAACAACATAGAAGCGATGCAAAGATTCATTATAGAAAGAGAACCTATAGATAATTTTCAATTTTATGATTCTATTTCTAAAAAAGATCTACAATTTAATAATTTAAAAGAATCCGCTGATATAAAATCAGCTCAAAAAATATATAAGAGTACTATAAAAGCTAAATCATTAGATCTTTTACGTGGGCTTTTACCCGCGTCTACTCTTACTAATTTAGGTATTACTGGTAATGGGAGAGCTTTTGAATATCTTTTAACAAGATTGTATGCATCGAATATAACAGAGATGAATGCCTTAGCTGATCAATTGTATGAAGAGCTTAATCTAATTATTCCGTCTTTTGTTTATAGGGCAAAAAATCCACACGGAATATCTATGCAAAATTATTTAAGAAATACAAAGGATGTTATTCTCAAAATGGCTAAAGAACATCTTTCACAAATCAAAATCAATCCAAATTTAGAATGTGTAAATTTAATATTTAATGAAGATAATACTGAAGCAGAAGTAAAAATTGCATCATCTATTTTATTTGAACAAGCAACAGGACATACACTTACACAGATTATAGAATATGTTCGATCTTTACCAATAGAAGATAGACACAAAATAATTAAGACATATACAAGTTTACGAACTAATAGAAGACAACGTCCAGGTAGAGCTTATGAAATGACTGAATATACATTTGAAATGCTTACTAATTTTGGAATGTTCCGTGATTTACATCGACATAGAATATTAACTTTGGAAAGACAATTACTTTCTACTAGACATGGATATGATGTGCCTAAGGAAATTTGTGATCTTGGAATTTTGAATGATTTCAAAGATTGTATGTATAAATGTAATGAGGTATTTCAACTTCTTGTTAATGACAATTATCCGGAAGAAGCGCAATATGTAGTCAATTTTGCATATAAATATCCATTTTTTATGAAATTGAATTTACGAGAAGCTACGCATATGATTGAATTGAGAACTTTATCACAGG
>JAICEO010000262.1 GCA_025924135.1 Nitrososphaeraceae archaeon
AAATATTATTTATCTCCCTCTGAGGTAAATTTTGTTTCAGCGTGTGACAGTGTCACATGCGATTGTCACACGTAGAAATTATTTTGGACCCAGAGAGACTATATTTTGTATGTCATTATTTTTTCTCATATGCTAATCTAACCTTATATTATTTCTGTTCTCCATTCTTAAAGTAACAAATTTGTTTTAAAGATTAATGACTTGCATGTCACAGTAGTCTTTGTCACACGTAGAAACTATTCTGGGCCTAGAGAGGTATAATATTTTATTTTTTGTATTTTGTAAATCATTGAATGTCAGTGGGCTCTGTAGAAAACATCATAGCTAACGACATTCTACAGTTAATTCTTGAACAAGCAATCCAAATATGTTAGATTAGCAGACCAATTATTACGTATCCTCAAACATTGTCGGATTCCATTGTACTTGCATAGAAAGAGTAATCACATCTATACGGTATGGCAACACATAGTCTTAGTTACAATAAGACAGTATGAAGGTAAGAGTTACAGAATGTTTACAGACTGGTTGGTTGAAGCATATTATCTGAGACTGTTTCTCCAGCTGTCAAAGATACCACATTATACAACACTCCAGAAATTTAATGATAGAATCAACACTATGATGCTTGGAAAGATAATCTCTTCATTTATCCTCTTTACACATCCAAGACACATATTTGCTGGAATAGATGCAACTGGATTCAAAATAACACATGCATCAGAATACTATACAAATAGAGCCAAATTAAGAAAGAAATATGCTAAATTATCCATTGGTGCAGATGTATTGCAACAGATCATCTGTTCTATAAAGATAAGACGAGCTCCAACAAGACATGACAATATAGACTTCAAACCTATCGTAACAAGAATATCAAAAATAAAATTATTATCTGTAGTTGTTGCAGATAAAGCATATGACAGCGAAGATAACCATGTACTTGTAAGAGAGAAACTGAAGGGATTCAGTGTTATACCACCACGATATGAAAATGTACCAGTATGGAAAACTCGTGGTAAATATAGAAAGGAGATGAAACGTGGATACAACAAGATTCTGTACAATCAGCGTAACAAAGATGAAACTATTGTATCAGTTATAAAAAGAGTGTTTGGAGAACATATCACATCAACACTTGTAAGAATGCAGAATAGAGAACTGGTCTTTAGGTGTATAGCATATAATGCTCATAGAATGGTAAATATGTTGGTTATTGTTAGATGTTTTCTACAGAGCCTAATTTCACATTGTTATTAAATATTATTTATTTGCCAGCTGCTATAAATCAAGAATATCCTCATTATTCAAATTAATATATTGTATTCTGACTTTTGTTTATTATGGAAAATAATGTCATGCTTATAGAGAATCAGGCAGAAGAATTAAAATTAAGAGTTCAAAAAGATTCTATAAGATATGATCCACTATTTAAGGTGGGAACTGAAGTTGAAGCCTGTTTATTAGATGGCAAAGGAGAACCTGTAAATGCTTCTCCCCTAATTGAAGAATTACTAAATTCTCAATTTTTTCGAAATTCTGGATGTATGATAGATTATGAGTATGGTTCGGGCCAATTTGAATTTAAAACTCCTCCAATATCTTTTACCAATTTGTTAGATCTTGAGGTATTGTATGAAGATTTTATAATTGAACATTTAGAAAAAACTATCCAAAAAGTTTATAAAAATAAAATAGTTATTCCAGTCTTTCTTGGGG
>JAICEO010000263.1 GCA_025924135.1 Nitrososphaeraceae archaeon
GATAAAGATGCAGCAAAAGCTGTATTTGAGGATAGAAAGCATATGTTTCCTCTTTACCATGTATATTATCTAGAAGAATTTGTTTCTAGACCACCTCGTGATATAAGAGCTATAGTAGTAGGTGATATTGTTGCTGCTGCAATATATAGATACTCTGAATCTGATGAATGGAAAACTAATATGGCATTAGGAGGTCGAGCTGAAAACTGCCCTGTTACCGATGAACTGGAAGATATATGTATTAAATCTTCTCGAGCTGTAGGTGGAAAGATTGTAGGAGTAGATTTAATGGAAAGTTCAAAAGAAGGTCTATTAGTACATGAAGTAAATAATACAACAGAATTCAAAAATACTGTCAAAATTACTGAAATCAATATTCAAGATATGATTGTAGATTATTCTTTAAAATATCAAATTAATTAGATATACATTGGTCTCATCTAATTATGCAATAGAACTCTTAAAAAAGTCACTTACTCTTTATACTCCATCGAGGTCTGAAGGTCCATTAGCTAATCTCCTAAAGGATAGGTGTGTTAATGAACTTGGTTTTGAACAAGCTCATATAGATAGTGTTGGAAATATTATTGCCACCAAAGGAAGAGGATATCCAAGAATATTGCTTTGCGGTCATATGGATACTGTTCCAAATAAAGTTCCTATAAGAATAGAGGAGGGGTTCTTGTATGGAAGAGGAGCATCCGATGCTAAAGCTCCCTTAATCTCTATGCTTTTGGCGGCGTCTGAGTTCCCCAAACAAAATGGTACTATAATATTTGCTGGTGTAGTTGATGAAGAAGGAAATGCAACAGGTAGCAAGCATCTTGTTAAAAATAATTTGGATATAGATTACGCAATATTTGGTGAACCTAGTGGTATACAAAATATTACAATTTCTTATAAGGGAAGATTAGCTCTAAAATTAATATGTGACGTTTTAGACAGTGCACATGCAAGTGCCCCTTGGTTAGCAAAAAATTCTATTGAGGAAGTCTATAATTTTTGGAATGCGATAAAGACCGCATTAAATAAGAATTATGAGAAAGAAAAAAGAAGTAATTCTGTTAGTTGTTGTCTTACAGAAATTGTGGGTGGTTCTAGTCACAATGTCACTCCTCAAAAGTGTAAAATAACAATGGATATTAGAATTCCAAATGGGGTCACGTGTCAACAAGTTTTTGATTCTATAAGAATTCTCATTTCAAAAATATCAAAAGAAAATGGAATAAAAACTAATTTTATAATTGAAGATTTTACAGAACCATTCGAAGCGGATTTTTCCTCTCCTTTAGTTAGGTCTCTTGTTCTTTCTATTCTTGATATTTGTAAAAAAAGACCTGCATTACTAAGAAAAACAGGAACAGGTGATATGAATATAATTGGAAATGCATTTAAAATTCCCGTAGTTACTTACGGTCCTGGAGATCCACATTCTTCTCATAGTGTTAACGAACATGTAAATATAGAAGAATACCTTTCAGGAATTGAAGTCTATAAAAGATCTCTATTTCATATGTCAAGAATGTATAATATCCAGAATAAATAATATTAGAGTTAATAATAGCGGTTTAATTACATAATATGTTATGTTTTGTTGGACTTGGAATAAATGGTTATTCTGGATTAAGTCTATTAGCAAAAGAGACTTTACAAAAATGTCAATTTATCTATATAGAAAGATTTACAAGTTATATCGATGATGA
>JAICEO010000264.1 GCA_025924135.1 Nitrososphaeraceae archaeon
CCTCCTTTGTCTGGAGTATCGGCATAACTCCATCCAGAACAGCCTAATAGGAATTCTCCCTCTGATGACATTTTAATATTTAATATTTTCTTAATCTCTCATATATTACTATGATTGTATTACTATAGTTGAGATTAGTCTCTCCGCTGATTGAAAATTAAATAAATAAACAATAACCCAGCTGAAAAGGACTCAATTTTAAATGAATTAGCAGAGACACCATATACTCAAAAAAAGGAAATTTTTATACTATAGTTTGTTTGTCGATATAGATATCAGGCACATGCGTTAGTTTTTCCAGTCATATCTTTATCTTTTTTGCAAATAATGATCAAATACATAATCACATTCTCATATAGTAAGTAAAGATAAACAAATTCAAGCTTATCAATGATCATGCCAATAAAAATATTTTTTTGATGTTAAAAAGGCTCCGTTAACTTAACGATCTTCCACTTTTCTTCATCATACTTTAGGATATTCTAAAGCTGGAAGTGTTATAGTATATACTAGAATACAAAATGAAGCACAGAGATAGAACACATCCAGGAATAATTATGTATGGTCTGTATTTGTATTTCAATTCTAGAAGCTACAGACTTGCATCTAAATCGTTAGAACCCCTTAAGAAGAGGACACGTATGTTGCTATTTGGAAATGGGTTCAGAAGTATGCATCTTTTCAAGACAGATTCAGAGTGAAGAAAAATATGATTAAGGAAATATTTGTAGATGAAACTCTCTGATAAAGATAAACGGTCAAAATTGGTGGTAGTTGTGGATAGCATACGAACCTCATATCAATTCCTGCTTGAGTGTACATCTTTCAAAAGAAAGAACTATTTTTATCTGTTATTATCAGTTCTTCAAACAGATAAGAGAAAAGTATGGAGGAAAGAAACCGATCTATACTGATGGTGTGCTCAATGGTATATATCGATGCATGTAAATGGTTAAGATTAAAACACATTGTTTATGGAACAGAACTTAAGAATATTATGGAAAGATTCATCCAGCAAATAAAAGACAGAACTGAATGCTTTGATGATCATTTTCCCTGTGTCAAAGATGGATGCAATATGCAGAGTATGTTTGGAATTGGTTAAGGATGTTTCTTCTTTATCTACATATGGAAACAGACAGAATCAAGTTCACAAATTTCTTGATAAAATACAGTTAAGTTAACAGAGCCGTTTGCAGCTAAGAATCAAATTTATACATTCTGTAGCCTGTTTTTGTATTTATACTAACTTATCAAATCAATAACTATAAAAATATGTTCAAATATTAAAAATATTATCAACAATTTCCTAAAATCACAATTACTTATCTCTTATTTTTATTAATCTAATATATTTTAACTATATGTTGACTATATTCAGCAGTATACCCATTACTATAAAATTCAGAAATAGATTCCTACTACCAAATTTGTATATGTAAATTTATCATTATTGGTTAATAACTAATTTATTCCCTTTAAAATATGTATTTTACTTTATTATTATAAAAATTTTATTAATGAATCTGAAACGAAGGTTTAACAACTAATAGTAACATTTTAGGCGGTTATGAAGGTCGAATAACATAATCACTTGGCTAATTAAGTGATGATATGGTAAGTATCTTGTTGTTAATATAAAATATACCGTCAGAAAAGATAATAGATAAGTCCTATACA
>JAICEO010000265.1 GCA_025924135.1 Nitrososphaeraceae archaeon
AAAATATATTAAATTTATTACATAAGCAAATACATTAGATTTTTATATCAAATAAACTAAAAAGTATTATCTTTTGTCTTCAAATGTAAATATACCAAAGTTGCCTGCAAAAAATAAAAGTGAATTAACAGAACAAGTGTTTCAAGCTATAGTAGAGAGTGGAGAAACTGGAATATTTCAAACAGAACTTTGCAAATCGTTCGCTATAGACAGTAGAGATGGGTCCAGATTGGTTGGAAATCTTGAAAAACAATCTCTTATTTCTAGAGAAAGAATGTTATACAAAGGCAGGTGGACTTATAAATTAATAGTAAAAAAAATACCTCAATTAAAAGAAGCAAATAGGAGACCAATTGAGATTGCTAGTGTAGAAGGAGCTCCATGTTTTAGTTGTACTTTTCAACATTTATGTTCTACAGAGGATGAGACAAGCCAATATAGTCCTGCAAAATGTAATTGGATTGAGCAATGGGTTATTGAAGATACAAAAAAAAGAGGACTATCAAATCAGCTATAGAGAATTAACAAAAAATTTCATTATTTTTTATTATCTATATAATCTAAGAATTAAAGAACATCACTGAAATCTTTTTCTAAAATAACAAATGCGGATTCTATCTGACTAGATCCATTAACATTCCATCTTATACTTTTTATTGAATTCGATGAATTACTTATTAATTTTTCAATTACATCCATATTCATTTCAGATGGTTGAAGAATAATAGGAGACTTCAAAGTAGTGGTTTGTCCAGGAGAAAATTGGGGTCTACCATTTAATGGAATATCTTCATAAGATAAAACTCCATGACCTAATAATTTATTATCTCCAAAAAGATCATATTCAACTTTTGATGTAGTTGCACTTTTGTCAGAAGGATTGTAAACATCAAAAAGTAAGGATAGCTCAATATTATTAGTATTATTTGAAAGATTACTAATATTAACAGCTGCTAGATTAAAGTCAATTGCATTCACATCAGGAGCATTAACAAAATATTGGATTCGTGGAAGTAAAATAATCGTAATCACTAAAGCACCTATTACTCCAAAAAGTACTATTCTTCTTTTACTAAGGAACATATATTACAAATAAAGTTTCAAAAAAAGAATTAAAATGTTTCTTAATTTTTATTATCATATAGCACTATAACACTATTAAGATACATTAAAGTGATTAGATGGCTTAAACTAACACTGTTGAACTATGAGTATAATTGATGGCTTTGTTATATGGATTCACTTATTATCTGCAAGCATTTGGGTTGGGGGATCAATATTTATAGGAATAATTCTTGCTCCCATGTTAAAGCATATTGGAAATTCAATGGAAGAAAGAGTTATTATCATGATTAAAATTGGTAGAAGATTTAACAATATTGCATTTCCTTCATTTATTATTTTGATATCAACAGGATTATATAATTCAAGATTTTTTTTTGAATATCCGTATAACTTTATTGAAACAGATTATGGAATTTTATTGTTGATGAAAATTGTATTAGTAATTATTACTTTTGTGAGCTATATTATCCATATTAAAAGTTTCGGAAAAGGGACCGAAGCAAAAATTATTGAAAATAGAGGATCAGAATATATTAATATAATACGTTCAAAAATCATTAACTATGGAAGATTAACTGTGATTCTCTCTATAATAATCTTATTACTTG
>JAICEO010000266.1 GCA_025924135.1 Nitrososphaeraceae archaeon
GAATTGAGAACTTTATCACAGGGACATCCTGATTATCGTTATGTATGTCAAGAAATTTTTAAAAAAATAAGGAATATTCACCCAATCTTATCTGAAGGAATAAGATTTGTTGATCTTAAGGATTATAGTTTAGAAAGACTATCTAGTGAAAAAAATATAGAAAAGAAAAAAAGAGAAATCTGATAGACAATATTAGATAACATTTTTTAAATTTTTTGTAACTATCAATTGTATATATGTGTGTATATTTTATTATTAATATTTAAAACCAACGCTCTAAAGATTGGCTTCTTTTCTCTTGACTTTTTTTTACTTTTTCTAATGATGATTCTACTCGTTCCTTTGAAAAATCCATTGTATCACATAGAAAACCTATAATTTCCTTATTATTTGGATTATCAAATTCTATATTACCTATAGAAATATTTTCTGGATTAAGAAATATTTCTCTTATCTGTTGATATGGAACATCTTTTAAATTATCTTTTATTTTTTCTATTTCTTCCAATCTGCCATTCTCTCTTATTAGCTTTAGTGCAGTTTTAGGACCTATACCTGGAAGGCCACCAGGATTAAAATCTGTTCCTATTAGGATACCTACATCTACTAATTGTTCAAGGGTCAATTTTGTGGATTCCAAAATCTGTGATTGATGAATAATTTCTGGTTCTATATTTACATATTTGTTTTTATTAGGAATTTTACGTTTTCCGGTTATTGTTAGATTACGAATAAGTCTTTTAGCTCCAAAAAGTAAAGAATCATAATCCTGACTTGCACAGGCGTATACCGTTCCATCTTTAGTTAAAATTGATGCTGTTGCTTCTCCCTCTGATGGTGCATGAATAACAGGAATTCCTAACATCTTTAATATTATCTTGGATTGTTCAATAATTTCATCCGTTAAAATTACTGTGCCTTGACTATATTTTTTAGCATCTTCCAATCTACCCTCTTCTAATGCTTCTTGATATTTTTCTATAGCTTCTTGTTTAGATTCCTTTCTTCGTTTTATCTCATTAAATTTTAATGAATGAGGTTTTCCATCAAAAATATATAATAATTTTATGTTCTCTGTTAAGAAATTAATATTTCTATAAAATAAACCACTTAAGTGACTTGTTATTTCTCCTTTGTTATTAGTAAGAGGATCTCCAGTAGGACCACGAATCGTTGCTAAAAATTGATAAATCGTATTATATGCATCTACTGCAATTATCTTATCTGATAAATCAGATGGTTTTATTGAACAAGAAGTTAAAATTGGTTTTAGATCTATTCCCATTTATTATGTATATATATGTATTTAATGTACCTTTTATTTTTTCATATTATATTATTAAAATAATAGAATGTGATTATTATTATCATATCAAATAAACATGACTTGAGAATTATTATAGATCTGTATAATAATGAGAACATATAATTCAGAATAGATAGATAAAAATATGAATACAAATGAAAAGTTAGTTCTGTTTAGATCCATTATTATTATGATTCTTTTCCTTTCAATGTTTTATCTTGCTCCAATAATAGCTCAGAATTCTACTTCAATAACAGAATCACATTTAATCGGAAACTGTCAAGCATTTACTAAACTACAAAATGAAAAACTTAACCTCGAAAAGAAACTGAATGAAACCAAACAAAA
>JAICEO010000267.1 GCA_025924135.1 Nitrososphaeraceae archaeon
ATAATCGTTAGCATAATTTGGGTAAAAAAGAGATTTCTACTCTATTTTCATCTGATCCTGATAAATATTATAGAGTTTCTTTATTTGATAGATTAGGTTTTAAACGAAACAAATGTATATTTTGTGAAAAATTTTTTTGGTCGCTTGTAGATAAAAATATCTGTCCTGATCATGAAGCTTATAACTTTATAGGAAATCCTCCTACAAATAAAAGACTAGATTATATAGGAGCATGGAAGGAAATTGAAAAATATTTTCAATCAAATGGTCACTCAGTTGTAAGACGGTACCCTGTAGTCTGTAGGTGGCGAGATGATCTTTATTTTACAATTGCATCGATCGTAGATTTTCAAAGAATAATGAATAATAAAGTTATTTTTGAATTGCCGTCAAATCCTTTAGTAGTACCACAAATGTGTTTAAGATTCAATGACGTTGAAAACGTGGGTGTAAGCGGCCGTCATTATACTAGTTTCTGTATGATTGGTCAAACATGTAATGCAGATGCACCTGGAGGATATTGGAAGGATCGTTGCATTGACCTAGACTTTGGATTATTAACTAATGTTTTGGGAATAAAACCTGAAGAGATTACTTTTGTGGAAGATATTTGGATGGGTGCAGGAGCTTTTGGGTGTTCTTTAGAGTATTTTGTACGTGGTCTTGAACTTGGTAATGCTGTTTTTACAGAATTCGAAGGAGATGAAAATAACTATAGAATTATGAAAAATAAGATTATTGATATGGGTGCAGGCTTGGAACGATTCTCATGGATTACTATGGGTACTCCAACCAGTTATGATTGTTCATTTGGATCAGTTATAAAATATTTAGAAAATTTTATTGAAGTTCAAAAGGATGAAAATTTTCTCTCAAACTATTTTAAATTAGTATCTAGTAAATTCAACAATATTGAAAATGACTCATCTGATAAAATAAAAAAATTGAAAAAAACTATTGCTCAAGAGATGAGAATACCATTTGAACATCTCGAAAAAATTGTATCTCCATATGAGGCAATTTATACAATAGCAGATCACACTAGGACTTTATTATTTGCTATTTCTGATGGATCATTACCTTCTAATGTAGGAGGAGGTTATAACCTTAGAATTCTTTTACGTAGAGTTCTATCTATTATTGAAAGATTCAAGTGGAATATAAAAATTGAAGATCTAATTGATACACATGTAGAATATCTGAAAAATATGTATCCTGAACTAGAGGAAAATAAGGAAGAGGTTTATACTATTCTTAAACTTGAATCTGATAGATATGCAAGCACAAGACAACGAATGAAAGATATCGCATCTACAATACGTAAGAATAACAAACAATTAACTGTAGATGATCTTATAAGATTGTACGAGTCCGATGGTATTACTCCTGACTTTCTTAAAGAAATCAATGTAATAACTGAGATACCCTCGAATTTTTATGTGAAACTATCAGAATTACATAATATTAACCAAAAATCTCTTTACTCTCAGTCAATTGAAGGATTGGAAGGCTTACCCCCTACTAGATTATTGTATTATGAAGATTCTTCTATCAGAGAATTTTATGCTCAAATCATAAAAATAAAAGAAAATTATGTAATTTTAGATCAAACATCTTTCTATCCAAGAGGAGGAGGACAAGAACCTGATA
>JAICEO010000268.1 GCA_025924135.1 Nitrososphaeraceae archaeon
ACTAAAATTATTCATAACAAAAATGATAATGAAATAACACTTTACTATAACAAATAATATACCATACTTTTATTTATTTTTCTGTAGATATTTCAGATAGTATTTGATCAATTTTATATCTCAATGCTTCTTTTGTATAGTTATTGTCTACCATAGCAAGGTTCTCATTACAAGTAGGGCATTTAAAAAAAGACTCTATAGCTATATCAAATTTTATTCTTTGACATTCATTATTTCCGCAATGATAAAATTCTGATGATTCTTCATATTCTAATCTTTTTTGTAATCTATCTAGAATTTTTTTTTTCTGATTATCTATGAAATTGTCAATTTGATCACTTTTTGCACGCCAACGATAAACAAACCAACCTTTTTTCTCATCTTTAACTCTAATGCCAGTAATTAACGCTTTTCCAAACATATCATATAATACTTTTCTAATAACATTAATTCTCATTCCTGTTGCACCAGCAATTTCTTCATCAGTTGCATCTTGGGTATTTAAAAGTGCTTGAGCAACCTTCTGATATTCTTCTCCACCTATTAAATTGGATATTTTGGCAAAGGATTCTTCATTATCAATAGATGGCATAATAATAGTATATGTTGTGAGTCAGGTATTATATATTTACCGAAGTCACTACATTAGATTTTAAATTAACTATAATTTATTAATAAATATGACAAAAGAAATTTGGGTTTATTTAATCATCTTAATATGTAGCAAAAAATTGGTAATTAATTCTTCCTGAAATTTCGATTCGAAGATTTTTTATAGCTGTAGTTTTTTTTCTTACTATTTTTATAATTATGTTTTGACCATTTGTTAAAGGGTTTATTTTTGTTTAAATAATTGTGTTTTTTAAACCCTTTTTGAATTTTAGGTATTGGAATACCTATTTCCTCATTTAATTGGCGGACATTATATTTAGTATATCTCAAAATCTTTTCAAAATCGGAAATTTTTTCAATTGCAACTAGTGAGATAGCCTTTCCATCAGAATTTGCTCTTGCAGTTCTACCAATTCTATGAAAATAGGTTATAGGATCCCTAGGGGTATCATAATTAATAACATATTTTATGGAAGGGATATCTATTCCTCTTGCTGCAATATCTGTAGCCACTAAAATTTGTTCTTGCTCATTTCTAAATTTATGCATTGCGTAATTTCTTTGTCTTTGAGACAAATCTCCATGTAATGCGGTTACTTTTAATAGTTCTTTTTTTCTTAAGTTCATAGCTAGTTCTTCAGCCTTCTGTTTTGTAGAAGTAAAAATTAACATCTGATTATTATTGCTCTGTTTAATTAAATAACACAAGTGATTGTATTTTTCTTTTTCATTTGTAATCAAATACATTTGTTCTATGGTTTTTAATGTAATATCATTTTGATTTACTGTAATATGTATAGGGTTTTTCATATATCTTTTACTAATTTCTATTATCTCTGGAAGTATTGTTGCTGAAAAAAGACATAATTGTTTTTTATGTTTTACCTTTGATAATATATAATTAATATCTTCTATAAATCCCATATCCAACATTCGATCAGCCTCATCTAATATTACAAAATCTATTGTATCCAAGTATATTGTTTTTTGTCCTATATGGTCAATTAATCTCCCAGGAGTGGCAACAATAAT
>JAICEO010000269.1 GCA_025924135.1 Nitrososphaeraceae archaeon
TAATACATTCATTTCGAGTAGATGATGAATTTGCTAAAACTATATTGCTAAAATCATTTTCTCTTATGATATATTTTTTGGTTAAAAAAAACTAAACAACTTTATATTATGGCTAGAGGGATCTGGAATGAATTCAAAAGGATTATTGATATAATGCATTAAGGTATATTCTTTTTTGTTATTATTATTACCTGTCAATTGCAAAGGTTTGAAGGCTTTATGGGCTACGAATACTAGCTCTGGATGTAATCTTTCAACTAACTTTTTGAGTTGGATTGACGATGAAAAGCTAGTAGAGTTCTATTTATTAAGTATTTGATGTCTAGAATTCGTTCTAATTTACTACTAGTATTGATTATTTTTATTCCATGAGGCTTTAAACAATGTTCGTCTGCTGATTGATTATGGGAAGTTACGTAACATTCATTTAAAAATGTAATGTTACAGCAGCAGACATCATTATTTCCTTCTTCGAGATAATAATTCATTTAATATGGTCTGAAATCCCTCAATATAGTGAAAATTTGAGAATTTATTTATATCATCGCTTATCTTAATTCGCTCTGTCTTTGGCATATGATTAAAAACATACATTATAATTTCAGCTGCCTGTTCTATTGTATTAAATTGATATTCTTGTGGAACAAACTCCGTAATGCCACCTTCATTTGGAACCACTGGGATTAGTCCAGCAGCCATAGCTTCTAATACTGCCATGCCAAAATGCTCTCCTACCATTGGATGAAAGTATACTCTGGATTCTCGTATGATAGAAAGAAGCTTATCTAAGCTAGCATTAATTTCAAATGTAATATAGTCAGTCAAACCAAGACCTAGAACCATCTGCTTAATTTGTGAGTAATAATCAAAGAAATAATAGTAAAGATTTCCAACAATTTTCATTCCTTTGCCTATATTGTTATCTTTTAATATTTTTGCAAGCTTGATTGCGTTTTCAATTTTCTTGTGGGGAGCGATTCTGGATATTACAAGAATGATATCATTTCTTTCATCATCGCCATTTGCCATTAATGCAACATTACGAAAAGTCTCAATATCTATTGGTGGGCTGAGTATGTAAATGTTGTCTAATCCAAATGCATTAACTATTGCCCTGCGACTGAATTCAGAATTGGTAATCACTGTAGAATTTCTCATCAAATTCCAATATCCATATTTTAATATTGCAAAATATTCTTTTCTTCTACTGAACTCAAGCTTGGTATTACAATTTTTTGGATTATTGATATCTTCATAGTCCTTATTATTTAAAAAAACATTTGACATTTCTGTCATGCCAAGATCTGTTTTTAGATAATCAATATTTTCAGAATCTATATGATATTTTGTACTAGGAAAGTGGCAATAAGTAATAGCATTATCTTTTGAAAAAGATGAATTATAATAAGGAGCTGCATCACCATTTGTATTTATTGTAATATCGTAATTGTAATCTTCATGATCTTCTTCTTCTTCTTGTTGTTGTCGAAGTTCTTCCATTATATTTATGACATTAATTTTGTTTATGCTTTTCATAACTGAGACAAGATTTTTGCCATATGAATTTTCTAATTTTGGTATATCAGGACTCTTCAAGGTTGTAAGGTCAAAATCTATTCCCATTTCTA
>JAICEO010000270.1 GCA_025924135.1 Nitrososphaeraceae archaeon
AAGCTATATGGGAGGAATTCGAGAAATTAAATCAAAATAAACTTCTATGTATATTTTATTCAGATAAAGATAATTACAATAATAAAGACAATTAAAATTATCGTTTGAAGATAAATAAAAATAAAGGGAATAATAAAATAATTTATTATTTAACTAATCTAGAATAGACAAAACATTTAACTGATTTTTTATCTTTTTAGAGAAATCATATAATTCTTCTTCTTTTGCAATATATCGGGTAGGCCATTTCCCATAAGAATTATCATTTTTAAATCTAGGAATAATATGCACATGTACATGAGGAATAATCTGATTTGCTGATTTTCCATTATTTTGTCCTATATTAAATCCATCTGCAGAAACTGCTGAAACTACTGCTTTAGCTATAATACTAACAAGAGAGTATAATTTCCCTACCTCTTCTTGAGGCATTGAAAGTAAATTATTATAATGTTTCTTTGGAATTACCAGTGTATGTCCATTACTAATTGGATATTTATCCATCAATACTAAAAAATGGTCGTTATAATAAACCGTTATTGCTTCACTAGTTCCATTAATTATTGAACAGAAAATACAATGATAGTTATCAGTATTGTTAATCATAATGACTTTTTCTATCATTACTAATATTACTTTTATTTCTTGGTATTCTGAATACAGATTTACATAAGTATAAAAAATTATAGCCAATTTTAAATATAACTATTTCCTCCTATCTCTTACATAATGGCAGAAACTATTGAGATAGAGAATTTTAATGTACTTTTTTCATTTGACTGTCCTAAATGCGAATATCATAATGAGGAAATATCTGTTGCTGATTTGACTAATGGAAGTGCGGAGTGTGGAATGTGTGAGACTATCTTTAAGTTTGAAGGAATTGATACATTAAAAATTACCGCTACTATAGAATAAAACAAAATATTTAAGCTCTATCTTATACAATTCTGAAGGAAAGACTATTAAAATAATACTTTTGTATTCTTATTTAAATGGAATTACCCAGTAGAAAAACTCTTGAAGGACCATCTAGGGCACCTCACAGAGCGATGTATAAAGCAATGGGATTAAAAGACAAAGATTTGAATAAACCTATTATTGGTATATCTTCTACTTGCAATGAAGCCACACCATGTAATATACATCTAGGTAAACTTGCACAATTTGCAAAGAAGGGAGTATCAGATGTGAATTGCACTCCAAGGGAGTTTACTACGATAGCAGTATCTGATGGTATAGCTATGGGACATGAAGGTATGAAAGCATCTTTAGTTAGCAGAGAAATAATAGCAGATTCGATAGAAATTATGATGAGAGCACATCAATATGATGGTTTAGTGGGAATTTCAGGTTGTGACAAGAGTTTGCCAGGTACATTAATTGGCATGGCTAGATTAAATTTACCTTCAATTTTTGTTTATGGAGGGACAATAATGCCTGGAAATTGGCACAATAAGGATGTAACAATACAAGATGTTTATGAAGCTGTTGGTTCGTTTGACGCAGGCAAAATCAGTATAGAAGAACTAATTCAACTAGAAAATGTTGCTTGTCCATCTGCTGGCTCTTGTGGTGGAATGTATACTGCAAATACTATGGCCTCTATTAGCGAAGCTTTA
>JAICEO010000271.1 GCA_025924135.1 Nitrososphaeraceae archaeon
CTTTGATCGGTGAAATTGGATTGCATAACTACAAATTTGGAAGGACTACAACCATCATGTCAGATCCTATGTCTGCAATAAGTGTCTATAATATACTATATGAAAATCTAAGACTAGGAAATCATACCTTAATTTTAACTGAATATAATAATAACAATGAAAATGACTTTTTCTTTCTCGACCCAGCAAAGGCTATAGATATGCTTCTAGAAGTCGAAGAGAATCTTCGCTATAAAATTATCTCTGAGGAGTTATTTATTATAGTGGCATCAAGAATAGGAAAAAAGGATCAAAATATCGTAGGAGGAAAAGTTAAATCCCTAAAAAAAATAGATTTTGGCAAAGGTCCTCATTCTATAGTAGTAACGGGTCATCTTCATTTTACAGAAATTGATTCTATCACGTCTCTTTATCCTAATATAGATCCTCCCTTGGATAATACTCAATTCTTTAAACAGGTTGCAGTAACAATGTTAGAAAAATATTTACCAAAAGCAAAAGATGCTTTGAGAAATATGAAATCATATCTTGAAAGTGAAAGAAATTCATCTTCTATAATCAATGAACAGTATAAAGAAATGGATAATGTATTAGAGAATGCTGAATATTATTTATCTGATGCGGAAAGCTTTTTCAATCAAAATAAACTTGAATTAGGGATACTCAGCATAGGTTATGCAGAAGGATTAATAGATGCATTACGTTTCCAAAAAAATATCAATCCGTGGTTATCTTAATTTAATACCTCATTATTTTAAGGATATTTTTTATATTTTGATATTGAGAACTATTATTATAAGAGAAATAATTATAAAGTTATGTAGGGTTGGGCAATGACTAAAAATTACAATATTTCTTTTAAAATTCCTGATGATCTGTTACAATTTTTAAATAATGAAACTTATTCCTTATTAATTAAAGGAGAACCAGGAACAGGAAAAACTGCACTATGTTTGACAATTCTTAAAGTATTAAATATAAAAAATAATTTCTTTTATATTTCTACAAGAGTATCACCTAATAAATTATTTTATTATTTTAAGTGGATTAATAAATATCTTAAAATTAAATATTCAAATAATAATAATAAATCTTCTAACAATATCCATAGTCTCGAACCTTTTTTTGAAGATGCACGTTTAGATGAACCAGAATCTCTTTTCGAACGTATAACAAATCAACTTATGGATGTAAGATCTCCCTTGATAATAGTAGATAGTTGGGATGGTATAGCATCCTTTATGGATCGTGAATCGAGATTAAATAATGAACGCGTTTTACAAACATGGCTAGAAAGAGCAGGTGGGAGACTAATTTTAGTAAATGAAGGAAATGAATTAACAACGTTGGATTATCTTGTTGATGGGATTGTAACTCTAAAATTGAATAAATTTAATCACTTCAATGTGAGAGAAATGAATTTAACAAAGTTGGGAGGGATTGATATAAAGAAAAATTCTTTTGTCTATACCTTAAATAATGGAATTTTTAAAATATATGAACCAACTTATAATTATGATCATATCTGGCAGCAGATTCTTCGGTCACCAAACAATAAATTTTATATAGAAAAAAAAAATGGTAAAATTGATTCAGGTCATCTTTCACTTAACAAGGAC
>JAICEO010000272.1 GCA_025924135.1 Nitrososphaeraceae archaeon
AGGTGAAATATTTATTTCAAAAAAATGAGAAACCATAAAAATTGTAATACCAAACAAAGTTACAATTAAAATTAAAAGAATATGTTTTTCCATTCATTTCACCCTATATGTATTGGTCTGAAAGAATAATAACATTATCTATATTTGATTGATATTTCATTTACCAAATCCAATTTTTATCTTCTTAGCTTTGAAATAAATATGTATAATATAGCAATTATTTCAAATCTTCCTATTATCATATTAAAAGAAAGAATCAATTTAGAAAGTGAATTCATATCTATAGTTGTTATTCCTACAGATAAACCATTATTGGAAATAGTAGTAGCTGCTTCAAATACAGCATCAATAAAAATAATTTTATTTTCACCTAAATAATAGATACATAATGCAGTTACAATTGTAAATAAAATATAAAGAACAACAACAAATAATGCCTCTTTGAATGCTTTATCAGAAAGGATATAATATTTGTACTTGTCTAAAGGAACAAAGGATTTAATTTGTTGATTGACACTTTTCTCGAATTTTTTAGCTTCATAATATGATTTGAAAGTTTGTTGGATTTTTTTACGAAATTGAATTGCAGTTGCTGAAATTACTGGTGGAACATTATTATTAGTATTGCTTTTATCATTAAAGTTTGATACAAATTTTTTATTGTTAAGGATTTTTTCAAAAATGAGCATTAGTCTTGCGATTTTTATACCACCAGCTGTTGAAAATGCTGGTCCTCCTATGAGCATTAAAACAATAAGTAATATTTTACCATAAACAGATAAATTAGATAAACTAAGAAATTGAAAACCTGCAGTCGTTGAGGCACTAATTACATGAAACACAGAAGAAAGCCAATCATCTTTTGAAAATGAAGGTTCTATTAGTATAAATAAAAAGATACCTATTGTCAGCAGTATAATGAATACAAGAATTTCTTTAATCTCCTTCTTGGCATGTACATATTTACTAAAAATACCAAAATGAAATGAAAAAGGTAACGCTGCAATTATCATTCCACCCATTATTATAATCAACGTAACTGAATTTTCTGGAGTAAGAATAGTAGAGGTAGGTACAAACCCTCCGGTAGTGAGTGTAGTAAATGATAGTGATATTGAATCTAGAATATTGATTTGAGCAAAGCTATATAATAACAAAATCATAATTAATGAATATACTACAAAGATAATACTAATGGTAGAAAGCAATTGTTTGAATCTTAATATTCCACTACCCAAGAATTGTTTCATTCCGGCTAATTTTGTTTCTGGATAGTACAATGCCATAACTAAATAAATAAAACTTAATCCACCTACCCATTCTGTGTATGAGCGGTAAAAGGAAAAACTATCAGGCAAATTCTCTGGATGTAATATTGTAGAAATACCTGTAGTTGTAAAACCTGAGGTACTTTCCAAGAAAGAACTTGCAAAAAGAGAAAATAAATCAATTCCTTCATAAAATGGATTGATATACATATAGGGTAAACTCCCAAATAGACTTAACAATACAAAACTCAAGACAACAACAATAGATGATTGTTTTAGATTGAGTGGGCTTTTTTCTCCTAATGTATTCATAATATATCCTGTCAAAGACATTCCTACAAA
>JAICEO010000273.1 GCA_025924135.1 Nitrososphaeraceae archaeon
ACTCCATCAATTCCATTCATCAAACCTTTGTTATGTGTAACAGCTCTGTATATGTCAGAATATGCAAATGCATATGCATATAAAATTCTATTCACACCATTCGAGCCACCAATCAATTCTTTTGGAAAAATAGCTTTGCATCTAGCCATTCTTTTTGTTGAATAATTCGAAAGAATTTTTAAAATTACAGTACATTTAGTTATTTTTTCTAATTCTGAACCTACTAATTCACACATTGTATTAATTACATTTGCTCCCATTGCATCTTTTGTATCTATAATTAACTCGATTATTATCATGTAGCCCATTTTGTTATTGCTTTCATCAGATATCTCTCTTAATTGTAAATCAATAGCATGTACAGATCTACTTTTTGAATTTGATATTTCCAATAACTTTTCTTTATTATTCAATATTATTTTTTTTATTTTATCTCTTTCTTTCTTGTTAGAAAATTTGTCTTTATTATTTCTTTTATCCCGTGAAACTAATTGGATTTGTCCGATCATGATAGAATTATCTGCTTCTGCTAAAAATCCTCCTTTTATACTTGCAATTTTGGCAGCTTTACTTGCAGCAGCGATAACAGATGGTTCTTCTATCGCCATTGGAATTAAATATTTTCTTCCGTTTATAACAAAATTAGTAGCAATTCCTAACGGAATGGGTACAAATCCGATTGCATTTTCAATCATGTTGTTAATTTTCTTAAAAGCAAAATTTTTTGGAAAGTCCTGGAAGATTTCTGAATCTTGCTCAGTTATGTGAGCTTCTTTTTTCAAATATTGCAAACGTTCCTGATGATCTAACTCATAAAATTTTTTGATGTTTTTGTTGTTTTCCTTCTTATTATTAATTTGGTCCACAAGAGTTTATGGTTTAAGTATTTTTAAAATTTTATCATCATTATCTTGGATAATTCCTCTTCCATCGGTATTGCTCGTCAGTACATATAGCGTACCATCACTAGATTCAATAATATCTCTAAGTCGACCATAACCTACTAATATATTATTTTGTTCTCCTGATTCTACGTCTATTTGTCTTAAATGAGAACCTTTGAGAGTTGTTATGATTAGATCATTTTGATAACCTAGTTTATTTGATGAAGCAAACGTTATACCAGAAGGTGCCACTGCAGGATTAAAACAAATAATAGCTTTCTGAGAAATATTTGTTCCTTTACATTCTTCCTCTGGCCATCCATAGTTCTTTGCTGAAATAATCAAATTAATTTCATCAAATCCCGATGAACCATGTTCTGATGAATACATTTGTTTTGTTTTGGGATGCCATGCAATTCCCTGAACATTTCTATGTCCATATGAATAAATAGATGAGTCTTTAAATGGATTGTCCGAAGGAATAGATCCATCCGGATTTACGCGTAATATTTTACCTGCAAGTGAAGAAAGATTTTGTGCTAAAAGGGGATCAGAGGCATCACCAGTGGTAATATATAACTTATAATCAGGTCCAAACTTTATTCTTCCTCCATTATTATATGGTGACCCAGGAATAGAATCAATTATTATATTTGATTCAATAATTTTGTTATCTTTTTCTTTTAAAAGTAAAA
>JAICEO010000274.1 GCA_025924135.1 Nitrososphaeraceae archaeon
ATTTTTTTTTCCTTAGCTAGGTTTTTCTTAATTGCCAATAGATTCTCTGCTTCTTTTATGTAATCCATTTCTTCATAAATAGTTTCAGTAAATTGAGAAAACATTCCTTCAACTGAAAACCTTAAATTAGGATCTATAAATCGAGTAGATAAAGGGATCAATTTTTTTATTATTGAAATATCCTCTTCTACCATTCTTTCAATTCCTGGTCTCGAAATCTTTACTACTACCTCTTTTCCATTATACATTGCATGATATACTTGTCCTAAACTCGCGCCAGAAAAAGCCTCTTTATTAAAATACTCAAACTTTTCTTCCAAATTTCCTAATTCCTCCTCAATTATTTTTTTTACTTTTTCAAAAGATTCTACAGGAACATCATCTTGTAATGTAGCAAATACTTCTAAATATGGTTGAGGTAATATATCAGAACGAGATGATAACCATTGACCTAATTTGATATATGATGGTCCCAATTGAATAAAAATTTTTAAGGCCTGTTGTGCATGTTTTCTATATTTACTTTCATCGATATTCTTTCCTTCTCGTTTTACCCATTCTTTTCTGTCTCTCTTAAAATTTATTATTATTGGTAATAATTTTATTATAATTTTTATTAATTTAATTTTTGAGGTATTATTGTTTGTCATGTCAGAAATAAATAGTTAAATAATAATCAAAATTTTTTATTTTCTTAATTTTGCTTTTCTAATAAAATTATGCAAACGATATGTAGTCATATATGTTATAGTTCCAGCTAAAATACCCGTAATAATTCCTAATGGCAATGCTTTTAATTGATTACCCTTATCTTTTTCTTTTCTTTTTTTATAAAATGTTGTACCTACTTTTAGACCAATAGTACTAGCCATCATCCAGTATGTAAGGTATTCTGGAGCATCTTTCAACAGATGTCCAAGGGGATCTATTCTTGGATCGATTCTATCCATATGTACGCTATAATAATTCTCATATTCTCTGATATGTAAATTCTTATATCTATATTGTTTTTTCGCTCCTTTTATACTACCTAGATTTGTTTCAGTATAATCAATTATAGGTCTGACGGATTTAGGAATAAGAATATTACCATCACCGTCAATATATTCCATCTATATTAGAATTAAACAAATATCATATAAAATTAACTTAATATTTTCGTTATTGAATATAGTTTAAGATAAAATTCTGATAATATAGGAAAGTATATTTTGCTATGAATAAAAATATCTCAATTTATAGTTGAATCCAATGAATAAAATTAAATTATTACATAGTAAGAGAGTCTATTCAGGAAAGATATCAATTAGAAAAGATGAATTTATTTTACAAGACAAAAAAATTCAGAAAGAGATTGTTGAACATTCTCCATCAGTAGGACTAGTTCCTATAATCGATTATTCAAATATTCTTCTAATCACCCAGTATCGACATCCAACAAAAAAGACTCTATTAGAAATACCTGCTGGAAAAATAGAAGATGGAGAAACTAAAGAGCAGGCTGCTAGAAGAGAACTATATGAAGAGACAGGTTACGCAGGTACATTATCTTTTTTGACTAAATGGTATTTAGCAC
>JAICEO010000275.1 GCA_025924135.1 Nitrososphaeraceae archaeon
AGATGCTGATGATGCTTTTATGTTTTATGGATTAGCAAGTGAAAATGTAGAGTCTAATGAATTTCATATTACTCATGTAATTGAAGATATTGAAAAGCTTAATAAACGTGCATTAAATAATGAGTTAGACATAACAGCTATCTCTGTTTATGCCTATGCTTTTCTGAAGGATTATATGATTCTTCGAAGTGGAGGAAGTTTTGGAATAAATTACGGTCCAATTATTTTAGCAAAAGAGAAATTTTTAAAAGGTGATTTGAATAAAAAGACAATAGCTGTACCTGGAAGGATGACTTCAGCGTATTTATTATTATCTCTTTTATTAGGTAATTTTAAAGAAAAAGAATTACCTTTTCATATGATACCTCAAGCAATTATAGACAATCAAGTTGATGCTGGCTTAGTAATTCATGAAATTCAACTTACGTACAAATCGTTAAGTCTACATAAAATTATAGATTTAGGATCTTGGTGGAATAAGCTTACTAATGGTTTGCCTGTACCATTGGGTATAAATGTTGCAAATAATAAAACATTAACAATAGAACAGATTAGACGCTTTGATAACTTGTTTAAAAATTCTATAATGTATGGTCTAAATAACATAGAGGAAGCGTTAGAGTATGCAATGAGATATGGAAGAGGTCAATCAAAAGATATGATATCTAAATTTGTTAAAATGTATGTAAATGAAATCACTGTTGATATGGGTGAAAGGGGAAAGACATCTATTGAACGAATCTTTCAATTGGCAACTGAAAGAAAGATCATATCTCCATTTCAAATCTATTTTGCTTAATTTATAGAATTTACAAAACTAAACAGATAAAATAGATCCTCATTAAAATTACAATTAGAACTATTCTTAAAATCACATCATTAGGATTTATTTATGAGGATATAGTAAGCATACAGTTTTTATATGTTCATAAATTTATAAATCGAATTATTACAGAATGAATGCTATAATAAAAGTTAACAATAGGTTATTGTAGATTTTGTAATTTCTGATACTGTTGACTTGTATAACTATTATTAGTATTTTTCTATTACTTTAAAAAATGTATCTCGTTGGGCAGGCTCCCTTTTTATTTCTTTGATCAAATTTACAAGTTCCTGTATTGATATACCACTAGTTTTTCCTGCAGCACGAAATATTTCTTCTGAAAAAGCTGTACCAACTAAATCATTACCTCCATATGTAAGTGCTACTTGTGCTATTTTTTTACCTAGAGAAACCCAATAAACTGATATATTATCTAAAACATCTTTTAATAACAATCTAGCAATAGCTATTATTCTCAAGTCATAAGTAGATGCACTTTCTCTAACAATCAATTTTTTCTTCTCTAGTTCAGTATTCTCTAGACTAAATTTAAGTGGTATAAAAGTATTGAAGCCATGAGTTTTTTTATTTAGATCTCTAATTTTTATAATATGATCTACTACATGTTCTGGCTTCTCAATATGTCCAAAAAGCATAGTAGAATTAGTTTTTAAACCAATTTCATGAGCTTGTTTAGCTGTATCAAGCCATTCTTCTCCTGAGCATTTTCCTCTTAC
>JAICEO010000276.1 GCA_025924135.1 Nitrososphaeraceae archaeon
TAGAAACATCAGATAAAAAAACATATAGTGGGACATTAATTGGAATAAACGAAAGATTAGATATAATATTAGAAGATTTAGAAACTAGTGGAATAATAAAAATAATCATAAATGGTTCATTTATAAAGGAAATTCGATTAATGGAAAAACCATTCGATTTAAAAGCTCTTGCAGATAGATTTTCAAGGGTTTTTCCAGGTTTAGTAAAAGTGAGAGAAGATGTGAGAGCTATTATAGTTATGGATAAAATCAAAGTTACGCAGAATGGTATTGAAGAAGGTACAGGGCTTGCCGCTGATAGAATAAAAGCAATTTATGATGAATTTATAAGGGAGACAAAGAAATAATATTGTCGTTTGAGGTCAGATATAGTGACCTAGGTGGACGAATAGGAAAATTAAATACAGCACATGGGATCATAGATACGCCCGCATTTATCCCAGTTGTTCATCCCATAAATCAAATAGTAGATGTAAAATTGCTCAAAAAAATGGGATTTCGAGCAATTATTACTAACGCTTATATCACTCTCAAACATTATGGAGATAACGCTCGTAAGAAAGGAATTCACAGAATAATCGATTTTGATGATATTGTGATGACAGATTCTGGAGGCTATCAAGTGCTGGAATATGGAAATATTGATATAGGACCGATTGAAATGGCAAAATTTGAAATAGACATAAAAACTGACATAGCTGTGCCTTTAGATAAACCGACAGGCTTTGGACTGGAATATAATAAAGCAATTAAATATGTTAATCAAACAATTGGTAATGTTAAAGAAACTGTTAAAGTAATTAAAAATAATAGTTCTAATAACAACGAAATAAATACTATATGGGCAGGGCCTGTTCAAGGTGCAGAACACTTAGATTTAGTAGAACGGTCTGCGAAACTCTTTGATGATTTGAATTTTCAATTAATGGCTTTAGGAAGCCCCGTTGAGTTGATGGAAGCCTATGAATTTGCTAAACTTTCTGAAATAATTTCTACTCTAAAAAAAACTGTTCCCTCTAAACCTATTCATCTTTTTGGAGCTGGGCATCCATTAACCATTCCATTAGCAGTCGCATTAGGGTGTGATATGTTTGATTCTGCATCATATATTTTATATGCTAAAGATAATAGATATATGCATTTAAATGGAACTACAAGATTAAAAGAAATTACATATTTCCCTTGTTCTTGCTCTATTTGTAATTCTTATACCCCGCGTGAGTTATTAGAAGCTACTGAAATTGAACGAATTATTCAATTATCCTTACATAATTTATATGTCTTAAAAAAGGAGGTAAATTCGGTAAAGCAGTCAATACTGGATGGAAGGCTCTGGGAGTATATAATGAGCAAGGCTCACAATCACCCAAAATTAATGGATGCTGTTAGATTATTTAAAAACTTTGATTATCTGGAAGATGGTACACCAATCTATAAAGATAAAGCCATTTATTTTAATGAACCATATGATCAATACAGGCCAGAAGCAAAAAGATTTAGAAAAATGGTAACAAAATATATTATTAACA
>JAICEO010000277.1 GCA_025924135.1 Nitrososphaeraceae archaeon
TAGTAATTAATACTTTAATTTAAAATTTTCAAAATTGTAAGATGGGAATGGGATAAGAATTAAATCGATTCCATTTATAAAACAAATCAAACAACTATCTTCAGAGAGTATTATATAGTTGTCTCTTTTTGCCTGAATTTAATTTTTTGAATTAATAACAACATAATAAAAATTAACACAGAAAACAAAAGTCAAAATTAAAAAAAATGATATGATATATATACACAAATAATTAATTATAGATGAATTAATATTTAAGATTATTCATAATAGTAAAAAGTGCAGCATTTTTTGCTGCGATCTCTGCATGTTGTTTATTCTGATTATCACTTCCAATTATTATAACATCATTGTCATTAGGATGCAGATTTTCTATTAATATTTTTTGTACATGCAGCTCATCAACTAGTGCGTTAAAATTAGTTCCAGATATTAGAAATTTTCCATCTTTAAATATTAATGTTGTAGCACCCATAGCGCCAGATTTAATAGCTATGTCTCTTTGCTCTATTCCAGAACGTATTGAATTAGCAATATTTTTTACTAAAACGACATAATTGAATTTACCAACTGTTATAGAGCTTTTTGGAATAATTGTTTCCTTTGGGATACATAATAGTATTTGTGAAATTAATTTTTCTCCGGTATCTGTTAAAATTGTACCAGCGTTACTTGTCATTATCATATTGGTAGTCTTCAATTGTTTCACTAATGTTTTAATGGATCCTTCTCCTAATGAAAGTTCTTTTCTGAGTAAATCTCTGCTAATATGTCCATTAAGTTTTGCAAGTTGTAAAGCTTTGAAAATATGTCCTATACCAAATGAGAGTCGTCTAGAGGTGGTATTCTGATGAGAAACTTTTTCTAATAATTTAATGTAAGTATTCATCAGTTAATTTACATTAATAATATAATATGATGTATGTAAATGTATTCATCGTTTAACTAATCGGGTTGGATATTTTAGACAACTATTATATATTAGTGATTTCATTAAGATTCAATAATATGTCTTTTTTAAAACAGATACAAATCTCAGAGACTAACGTTCCTAAAGCTGCTGTAGGATTATTGATATTCATATTAGCATTTGGTCTATTTATTGTAGGATATGATCAAGGTCAGCTTTTTAGTCTTGTTCAAGGAGAACAAGCATACAACGATCTGTGGGTTCATGAATTCTCTCATGATATGAGACACGCCGCAGGATTTCCATGTCATTAGATCCATACTTTTGTGATTATTATGGATAGCTTATCTTTTCTTGTAGTTACTCTAATTTCCGGTGCTATCGCCGGAACAATTTTTGGACTTATCAACCTAGCAATAGTAGAACCTTATTTAGATAGGGCAATAGAAATAGAAATACAAAATACAATAAATGCTACCGAGAAAGTAAATCCTCAGGAACATAATAACTATCGCCTCTGGCAAAAAAGTGGAGAAGTAGCAGCTGGTACTATATTAGGAATGGCATTTGGATCTTTATTAGGAATAGTATTTGCTTTTGGTAGAAAAA
>JAICEO010000278.1 GCA_025924135.1 Nitrososphaeraceae archaeon
AGGAACATCGCGAAACCATAATCCTGAAAATTCTAATTCTTCAGCACGTTGAGCTAATTCCACCTGTCTTTCCATTTTTGGAATCGAACCTTCATAAGCCTCAATAGCAAATAAGACTCCCAAAGTAAGATGTTTTGGTTTAAACATTAATTTGTAAGCTTTATTAAAATAAGACATTGTTATTATAAAATAAGTAAATAAAGTTATAAAGGAAACTTCTTACATTGTTATTCTCAATAACACATATTACTTTAATCCTAATTTCATGTATTAAATTTTAAAATGATATTTTAATTATGGTAACATTGATATTTTACGTGTGTTAACGTTTATTCTAAAAATGAAATATGTTTATACCAATGATAAAAGATATGTATACTTTCTCACAATAAATACTCAAATTTTTATATATTATACTCTGTATCAAAACGGCAACTATTAAAATAACATTTAAGTAATTTATGAGCTCAAATCAAACAGGAAAATTTTAAATGATGATGATTGTTAATGGTTGAACCATTAGACCGTCCTCTGTCATCGTATATTCATACTCAATTTGTTACTGCTGATGAGAATTCTTCTGTTGCTGAAGCAGTTAAAATATTACAACCTAAAAATGTTGAGATTATTCTAGTTACCTCATCATCAAATGGAGGAAAATACGTTGGAATAGTAACAGATAGTGATATTTTAGAAAAGGTTGTTATGAAAGGAGAGGATTCTGATTTAGTATTTCTTAAATCTATAATGACATCTCCAATAATAACATTACCTAGTTCATCTACTGTAAGACAAGCTATTCAATTAATGCGTGCTCACAAAATAAAACATATGCCTGTTACTGATAGTACAACTAGTAATAACGATGGAAAAATTATTGGTACCGTAACACAACAATATCTTGCAGAAGTAATTCGTATAGCAGTTGTTGAGAAAACCTTTAGAAGTTATAGGAAAATTATAAGAGAACATTACAAACCAATTTTTGCAAATTTAGCTATTATATTGCAATTTACAGGATTACTAATGGTTGTACCTGCATTACTAGGTACCGTTTTAGGTGAATGGCAATCTTCAATTGGAATTTACTTGGCATTTGTAGGAATGTCTTTGACAGGATATATTATGAATACATTAGGAGAAAAAAGCCCACTCAATCTAAAACAATCATCTATTGTTGTTGTCTTGAGTTTTGTATTGTTAAGTCTATTTGGAAGTTTACCCTATATGTATATCAATCCATTTTGGCATGGAATTGATCCATTTGCTCTTTTTGCAAGTTCTTTCTTAGAAAGTACCTCAGGTTTTACAACTACCGGTCTTTCTACAATCACTCATCCTGAAAATTTGCCTGATAGTTTTTCTTTTTACAGGTCTTACACAGAATGGGTAGGTGGATTAAGTTTTGTTTATTTAGTTATGGCTTTGTATTATCCAGAAACAAAATTGGCAGGAATGAAATATTTTCTAGGTAGTGGAATATTAAGATTCAAACAATTGCTTTCTACTATTAGTA
>JAICEO010000279.1 GCA_025924135.1 Nitrososphaeraceae archaeon
GATTATGTTAGTTTTCTTATTTATATTTACTTGTTTATAGTCACAAATGTCATGATGGTCTCGATAGTATAGACAGTTATGATTTTTTTATAAAGTTAATAAATACTAAAGATATTTTCTAATTTCAAAGATAACATCACAGTCTATTTTCTTGTTTATGAAGGAGTTATTTGTTATATCTTAAAGATATTTCATGCTTAACCCAAAAAAGGCCTATAGATATTAAGAGCCTATCCCAAAATTATCTTCCTATAAATTATTATGCTGTTTGCTAGTTGCACAAGACCAAGATAGTTCTTGTCCTTCTTTTCATATCTTGTAAATAATTTTCTGAATCTGTTATGCCATGAATTTGTTCTCTCTACCACCCATCTTCTTGCGGGATATCTATTGTTATGTTTCTTTTCTTCTCTTCTATGTCGTATGTGTGGGACATATCCTCTCTTGGTAATTTCTTGTTCTATTTCTTGGGAATGATATGCTTTGTCAAGACATAGATTCTGATTTTTCTTCTTATTCTTATTCTTGTCGTTATTGTTGTTGTTGTTTCTATATTTTGTTGTTGATTTTGAAGATGGTCTTTTGATAACTATGCTGTCAACGGTTTCAATTGCAGTAGTAACATCATGAGTATTTGCAGATGTTATAACAGTAGACAAAGGAATGCCTTCTTTATCTGTAATAATATGTCTTTTGGTTCCTAATTTGCTTCTATCCGTAGGATTATGTCCTGTCATCTCCCCCCTAAAGGTGATTTTACGGATATGCTGTCAAGAGACTGCCAGTTCCACTTAATTCCTTTCTTTAAATCGTATATTTGTAGCAATCTTGTCCATAATTTATCAAATATATCTGATTCTCTCCATTCTTGAAATCTTCTGTGACATGTGGAACCAGAACCATACTCTTTGGGTAACATTTTCCACTGAGATCCAGTTCTAAGGATAAACATGATACCATCAAGTACTTTTCTGTAAGGAACAATGGGACGACCTATTGTCTTCTCTGGTTTCTCATCTGGTAAAATATTTTTAATTTCATTCCAAAGATCATCTGGAATGCGTATAATTGTTCTAATATACTTTTTACTTTTATTCAAATGTTAAACATATAAGAGAATAAAAACAGGCAGCTATATTTCTATCTATTTTTGGGATAGGCTCTTAATGAGATTAGTTATATGCCAATAAAAAAAATCTTGAATTATGGTTTACTTTTACCATTAAATATTAAAAGTCTTAATTACTAATACTTTACTATATCCTTGTATAAATCTTATTAGTGTGACTAATTTATATAAAATTAATCAATTTAATCCTCACTGAATAATATAATATAAAATATGGTTAATAAAACAATTAATCAACCAACTATAAAAAAACCACCCATAACCCGATCTAAACCAAAATCACCATTAGAAAGAGGAGGCAGAGAATATTGATTCCAATAAATGAAGAAAGACTGATTAATGCTATTGAAAAAGTTAGCAAAAATGTAGTTAATATTGCAAGTGTA
>JAICEO010000280.1 GCA_025924135.1 Nitrososphaeraceae archaeon
ATAATATTAAATATTAAATCAAGCTTATTCTCTCAGCAGTATTGGTAGTTGTATCAGATTCCTATATGGGTATGTTCTTACCCACTGATATTTCTTATAGAATTACACAATTTATGGCAGGAAAAATAGAGTTTCCCTTTATAAAGAGAGATGAGTTAACAGCAACTTTCTACATGTTTGGAAAAGATTATGGAGTAAAAGGACAGCTGGAAATAATGACTGTGATTGAGCTTGCAAAAAGGGCAATAGGCCAATTGGCTAAAGACATAAGAGGTTTTTATAACATGCCAAACAAAATGGATTCAAATTTTACTCGTGAGAATTATATAAGAAGAAGTCTACAGATTTCTATAGAGTTACAGAAAGATAGTTCGTTTGATTGGTCTAAAATGAACAAACGAATTGCTGGCGACCCCAGTATTCTGTCAGATTGCTTTGCACAGCATATCGCATATTACAAGCAAGATTATTTTTGTGAACTATTTCAGCCATTTGATGAAAACCACCTACCTTCATCACTAAGAAGAAAACTTGAAGGAAGAATGTTATTAGTATGCTTCAATGCAAAAGATTCCAAATCATTGCCGTTTGAAAGTACGCTTGTCCCTTTTATAGAATGGATAAGTAATGCTGGTTAGTCATTTTGTAGTAATAGTATAGAGTGTATTTACGCATTAGAAATAAACGATTCTAAAATCACAAAAGATTTGCAACAATTTTCCAATAGTATTAATGATATTGTTACTTGTTGAATATATTATAATTATAAGTATTAATATTTATATATTTAAATACAACATTTATTAATTCGCAATCAATTATTTAGTATAATCGTTACTTTTATGCCATCTGAAAGTATCTAAAATCACTTTTATGACTGGTTGATCTTCAAGAATCCACTCTATTCATATACTAAAATTTTCTATTAGAATGAAAATAAGAATGAATTGTAGACAATGAAGAAATCATAAATTAAAAAAATATTGTTAAACTATTTGGAGTCCGATTTAATTATTAATAACCTTTTATAATATTTCAAATGTGTTCCCTTATGAAGATATGCCCACAAAACTTTACTCAATATCAAAGAATAAAAATGAAAATAAAAATTGGAAAAAAATAATTGTAAGGAGAGATAAAAAAAAGCTCTCTAACTTACTTTTCCATTCAGATAACATTGATGCGATGAATCATTTAATAAAACTAGGGTTTTCAGAAAAGATTGATCTTGTATATATTGATCCTCCATTCTGGAGTGGCAAAAAATATTTTCATCGCATAAAAAATGCTCAGAATATTGCATTTGAAGACATATGGAAACGACAAATAAACGTATATCTAGAGATGATTTATCCTCGACTATATACAATTCAAAAACTGATCTCACAATCTGGTTCCATATTTGTTCATCTTGACTGGCATATTGTTCATTATGTAAAAGTAATCATGGATGAAATCTTTGGACACGAAAATTTTCGTAATGAGATCTTAGTTAAAAGAGGTAGACGAAAAAAT
>JAICEO010000281.1 GCA_025924135.1 Nitrososphaeraceae archaeon
CAATACCTAAAAGTTATTATATATTTGTAAAATGCTAATGTATGTATTATAATACATTCCAAATCTTAAAATGATATTGTGTTGTTCATTTGCTAATTTTCGAGATGAAATTAATTCTGAAAAAAGTCATAGGATTTTTTGTTACTAAATTTAACAGTCATTTTTACTCTACAACTTAGAATAGCTAAAAATGTTATAGATATTATTAACTATTTTTATATTAAAATGCTTTTATTTATTGAATAGTATATTATTATAGTGAAATAGTAGTATGAACCAATCAGTTATTGCAATTCCTTTTGTAATAACATTCGTTTATGCACTCACATTAACTAATGAATACAATAATGTTATGGGAGATAACAACAGTGACAGTTTCATATCACAGGGAATTTTTCTAGATAATACTATTCAAACAATAGCAGTACAACAAGATAGAGAATCAGATGAAAATGAACCAATTACAGATTTACCAGTCATTGATACTCCCTGTAAATCCCCTTGTCCACCTTCTGCAGAAATGTGCATCTACATGTGTAAATAAATTTAAAATTAAATATTTTTTTGATTTTTTATTATGAATTATATGCCACTTTTGAATTGTATATACGTTATTGAATTCAAACAATGATTAAATATTAAATATAATTATTACGCGCCGCATCTCCATTAGCAACCTATTTTTTGATGGTTTGTTTTCCATGTTTCAATATCTTGAATTAAGATATCCTCAATAACTAATTACGCATATTTTAGTTATTGATATTAAGTTGGTAGTAAAATGGGTGTCAAGAAAAACTCAACACCCATTGAAATTGGTTACAACGATTTGGTGGAGATAATATCATAATAGAGTATGATAAAAAATGTTTGGTTTCAGTTGGTAAACTATTAAGCTAATATATGCTAGCTACGTTACACATAAAATTTAAAAAAATAAAAATGGTTAGAATTACTAATACAATGAAGCAAAAATGAGAAATCAATAACTATTTTTAGGTATGATGATTCTCAGTGAATCTTGTTCCTGCATATAGTTAACGAAATCTAGATTACAGCAGAATTTTCTTTGTTCGATACAAACTAATCTGTTTTTACTATTGTCGAAAGCTTGTCTGAACATGATTATGTTGACATTTCTATCTTTTCCTCCTTGAATTTTTTTCTTGATACAACTACAGAATAGCTAGTATATGAATTCCTATACTTATTGCGGTCACCGGGATTTGAATTCCCGCTTTATTTTTGAATAAAGTCCCGGGTTGCGGGCTAACTTCGCATGGTATATGCATGGAAGGCCAGTGTCCTAACCAAACTAGACGATGACCGCAATTCATTATCTTAGAAAATCAATAGATATTAAATCTTCCCATCAAATAAATGATTTTATCAAATTTATGGATACACCAGATTAAAATCAATTTCTCCTCCGTGAGCTTGAAAACTAGATGTTTGTTTATATGCAAAACTTCCGTTAACTTGAAAATTAGAGGATTTGTTA